>DAHVFL010000100.1 GCA_027316975.1 Chloroflexota bacterium
TCCCAGGACTTCGCCATAAAACCAGCGTGAACGCTCCAGTTCCCGCACAATGAGGGCAGTGTGGTCCATTTTTCGTAGGCGCATAGCGATTCCCTTTCATACATTAGCGTAAAGTGATCCTCGCTTTGCGCTGAGCGAAGATGCCACTGGCGATCCCACCAATAAGGCATAGCGTGCCTGCGCCAAGGAGGATATAGGCACGTCCTGGGTGTTCTAAGACAATCAAATAAATTGCGCCGACTATCAAGGCTGCAATGCCTGAAGACGCGATCACGCCCAGCAGAATCACACTCGATGCAGCGACCAAACCACCTTTGGGCTGCGCCATCAGCGCACCGACAATACCACCCAGTATGGCAATACTGCTCGTAGCAATGACCATGGCTCCGAGTGTAGTGTTCGGAGCCGGGCCATAACGACTCGTCAGGTAGTTGAGGCCAACAACCGTGCCCATCATACCCAGAGCGATGACTCCGTAACTTAGCGCCGCCTTGACCTTCGATCCAGCAACGGCGATCCCGGCAATCCCGCCGATGAAGCCTGCTGCTCCCAGACCCAGAAATATATACGCGCGCTCATGATAATGCGCGTATATAATCAAAGCAAGTCCCAGAAGTAAGGCCGCGGCACCAATAATGGTGATTACGGCAAATGTGATTGGCTGTTTTTGCGTGAAAGATTGATTAGTATGTTGCACAGACTGATTTCCTCTTATTCTTTCTTCATACGTAATAAACAGTTTGTCTATCATAGAGAATGCTTACATTACTACCACATATGGAAATGTGATGAGTGTGCTCCAGTTATGAACTGGCTTGAGAGGCGGAACGCAGCCGTTCAGTCAAGCGTACAGCCACGTCGTAGCGCTGGTATGAGGTCTCGATGTAAACGCCCTGCACCAGCGAGCGCGCGGCTGTCAACAGTTCCTCCGCGATTTTCAGTCCTTCCTCGTGGCTTTGCTCCCCCGCGTCTCGCAAACGCTGGCGCACGTCGTCAGGGATGGTGATGCCGGGGACTTCGTTGTGGAGAAATTCCGCGTGGCGCGTATTGTTTAGCGGGATGCAGCCCAGCAGCATGGGAATGGGCGGTTTGCCCGCTCGCGCCAGGAAGCGCTGCAAAGGGGCCAGTTCATAGATTGGCTGCGTCATGATGAAGTGCGCGCCTGCTTTGATCTTGCGCCAGTACTTATCGATTTCCTGGTCTACCTGCTCATCCGTCATGTTGAGATTGAGCGCGGCCCCGATATGAAACGAACTTTTCGCGCCAATCGATGAACCTGCCGCGTCGTGGCCTTCGTTCATGCCTTGAATGACCGAGATAAGCCCCACCGAATCGACGTTCCAAACGCCTGTCGTATTGGCATAGTCGCCCACGCGCAGTGGATCGCCCGTCAAGGCCAGAATGTTGCGGATACCCAGCGCGTGCGCTCCCAATATCTCCGATTGCAGCGCCATCAAATTGCGGTCGCGTGTTGTGAAGTGGATGATGGTTTCAATGCCGAGATAGTCCTGTATCAGGCGCGCCATGGCGATACAACTCATACGCACGCGCGCCATAGGGCTATCAGCGATATTGATACAGTCCACGCCTGCCTTTTGCATAAGGGCCGCGCCCTCCAGAATCTTGGTGGGATTCAGGCCCTTGGGTGGGTCAAGCTCGACGCTGATGACAAATTCCCCGGCGACCAGCTTTTCCTGCAAGCGGGTCTTTGATCCTTCTTGCGGCAGGATCGCCTCTTCTTCGATCAGGCGGGCGATGGTTGCCTGCCCCGAAGATATGACATGTGGGTAAGTGCCGGTCGTCTGCGCGGCCCCATTTTTCGCGTGCTGCTGTGGCGTTCCGTAGTGTTCGTCGAGGGCGCGGCGCATGGCGGCGATATGGCGCGGCGTGGTGCCGCAGCAGCCGCCTATCAACTGCACACCTGCTTTGGCGAAACGCACGGCGTAGTCCGCGAAGTAATCGGGCGTGGCGACATAGAAGAAACGATTATCGATGCGTGCGGGCAGACCCGCGTTGGGTTGCGCCGAGAAGAGACGCGTTCCGGTTGTGTTGTTGCCAGGCTCTTGCGCCTCGGCTATCATCTCTTGCAAAGCATCGAAGGTGGCGGCTGGTCCGACGCTGCAATTCGCGCCCATCACATCGACGCCCAGGTCGCTCAGGACGGCTGCCACGCGCGCCGCTGACTGGCCGGAGAGGGTATGACCATCTTCATAGAAGCTCATCTGTGCCACGATGGGCAGGCCACCTACTTCTTGAGCGGCCAGCACCGCCTGGCGTAATTCAGGGAGATTGGAAAATGTTTCAAGTATCAGCAGGTCCGCGCCACCCTCTTGCAGTGCCTCGATTTGTTCGCGGAAGATGCGGCGTAGATCGCTCAAACGGCTTTCGTCGGGAGCCTGGAGCGGGCGACCAGATGGCCCTACTGCTCCCGCGATGTACACGGTTTGTCCCGATACCTCTCTTGCCTCACGCGCCAGCCGCACCGCGCTTCTATTGATGGAGCGCACCTGCCCGGCCAGGTCGTGTGCTTCCAGCTTGGCGCGATTGGCGCCGAACGAATTGGTTTCGACGATCTGCGCGCCCGCGTTGATATATTCGCGGTGAATACTCGCGATAAGCTCCGGTTGCGACAGATTGAGCGCGTCAAAACACTGTTCGTGGGTAATGCCGCGCGCGTATAATAATGAACCCATTGCGCCGTCACACAGCAATGGACGTTGGCGTAGTTGCTGTAATAGAGCGTGTTCCATACTCTCCCCTCTTCTATGCGCCTGTGATTGCCAGGGCGATCACGAAGGTCGCCTGTACCCTGTTACCCTGTATTGTACTCCTATTTACCTGCTTTGGGAAATGGACAATCGCTGAAATCGCTGAATCGCTGATGGTACTGCTTCCCTTGACCGGCCAATTTGCCCCATATATACTTGGAACATCCGATAAGCTGATCTTTTAGCACCGCTTAAAGAAGCCGGGTGGTGATAAGCGTGAAAAAAAACATTCGCTGGTATGTGCTGCCCCTGAGTGGCCTCGCGGTATGCGGGGCAGCGTTTGCTTTGTGGATGTTAAGGGCGGGTTCGTTACCCCTGTTTGCCGGGCATCCATCTTTGCTGCTTACCTCGCAGCAGATTGCGCAGGATCAACAATCTCCACCTTTTGGCTCGCAGTTTCCGGCGCAAAGTCTCGCGAACACGTTTCCGGTCTTCTTCTGGTGGCTGGCGCTCGCGTTGCTCGGCTGCCTTGCTTTTCCCCTGGTATTTGCCGCGTTACGTGGCGTATCAGACCGGGGGTATATTTTTGGCAAATTGCTGGGTATGCTGCTACTGGCGTACCTGGTCTGGTTACTGGCCTATCTGCATCTCGTGGCGTTCAGCCACGTATCAATGGTGCTGGTAGTGGGTGTCTTGTTAGCGAGCGGGACGGCGCTGTTTTACGCGCAAAGACGCGCGATGATGGCATTTTTGCGACGGCGCTGGCGGCTGCTCTTGCTCGAAGAGGCGCTTTTTACGCTGGCGTTCCTGCTTTTCGCAGGTATCCGTTCGCTCAACCCCGACCTGTGGAATGTCTACCTGGGCGGCGAAAAACCGATGGAGATGGCGTTCCTGAATGCGATTTTGCGCAGCCCGTATATGCCGCCGCTTGATCCCTGGTATGCTGGCGGCTACATCAATTATTACTACTATGGCTATATCGTCTTTGGCGCGTTCATCAAACTGACCGGCATTGCCCCGGCGACCGCCTTTAACCTGGCGATACCAACGCTTTTCGCGCTGACCTTCACGGGCGCGTTTTCGCTGCTATACAGCCTCTCGCGCCGTTTATCGCTGGCCTTGCTGGGGAGCTATTTTGTCGCGTTGATCGGCAATTTCGATGGGTTGCTCCAGGTGAAAGATTGGCTGGGGGCTGCTATGAAGCACCTGGCGCTGCCAACATTTGATTACTGGCGTAGCAGTCGTATCATCCCTTTCACCATCAACGAGTTTCCGTTCTGGAGCTTTCTTTTTGCCGATTTGCACCCGCATGTCATCGATATGCCTGTGACGATTTTGATGCTGGGGATCGTCTCCGCTATTCTGGTGTCGGGCGAGAGCATCCTGCACCATGTTGATACCCGGTTACGGTTGAGATGGCGGAGTCTCCCGCTTTACGCGCTGGCGGCCTTCATATTTGGCTCGCTAGCCTGCATCAATCCCTGGGATATGCCGCTTTACGCGCTGCTGACGGCTGCCGCCCTGTTGCTACGCACGATTGTTGACTCGAGCGGGTGGCCGACCAGGATGCGAGCAATGTCGGCGCTGGTTTCGCTGGCGATCTATGCCGCGCTGTGTGGGCTGGCCTATCTCTTTTACCTGCCGTTTTATGCCAGCTACCAGCAACTCTATGTCAATGGGTTGGGTCTTGTTAGCCTGGGAACAAAGCTAAGCGATTACCTGACCATCAATGACCTGTGGCTCTTTCTTACTGTAAGCTTCTTCTTGCTCGAACTCTATCGCTGGTGGACGCGGCGACTGGCGGCGCGGGCCGGGGCAGCCGGACGCTCGTTGAGCGTGGCGAGCGGCGCTGTTGCGCGGCGCGCGTGCGGCTATGTGCTGCTGTGCATGGTTGTGTTGACGTTCGCCGCCTTGCTCGGGCTGAAAGCGTTGCTGGTGACGCTGATCGCAACGGGCGCGTTCCTGCTGGTCGCGCAGCGCGATCCGCGCACGCGCTTCATCAGCCTGCTGCTTCTGGCGGCGCTGTGTATCAGCCTGGGGGTAGAGTTTGTGTACGTGCGCGATTTTCTCGATGGTGGTTTCTACGCGCGTATGAACAGCGTTTTCAAATTCTCGATTTCGGCGTGGTTCAGTTTTGCCATTGGAGGCGCGTTAGCTGCGCAGCGCCTGTGGCAACACATGCGCGGCCTGCTGCGCGGTGTGTGGCTGGTAGTGTTCGCATTGCTCATCGTCGCTAATTCGCTCTTTCTCTCGCTGGGAACGCTCTCGCGTATTCACGACCACCAGGTCTGGGTGCAAGGCCAACCGCCCGTGTTGAGCGCCAATTATATACCTACGCTGAATGGGGAAGCCTTCATCCGCGCCTGGTATCCGGGGGACACGGAAGCGATTGCCTGGATAAACGAAAATATTGCCGGGTCGCCGGTAATACTGGAAGCCGCCGAACCCTACTCCTTCTCATGGTTTGCGCGTGTCTCGGTGTACACAGGTCTGCCGGATGTGCTGGGCTGGCCCGACCATGTCGCCGAACAAAGAAATAGCGAGCAGGTGTTGAGTCGCATGGTAGATGTGGGCATCATCTACTCAACTCTCGACCCCAATCAGGCTAGCCAGTTGTTGCGCTACTACCATGTGCGTTATGTATATGTGGGAGAGTTGGAGCGCGAAGCTTACGCATCTCAATCGACAGGCAGCCTGGACAAGTTTGATCGCATGGTGGGCAGCGGTCTGCGCGTCGTATATCGCCATGATGGCGTTACTATTTACGAAGTGCTGTAGAGTGCCAAAAAGTAAGAATAATGGCGCAAAAACGGAACATATGAGATAATGCAAACGTCTTATACTGAGATGAAGCGCGCCGGTGCGTAAATTAGTGCCGGTACGCGCGTGTTTTCTCGTAGAGACATTTTATACCATCCCAGGATGAAAAATGGGAGATACATATGCAGTTATTTTCTGGAACATATTAGAGAGAAACAATGCTTGAACTACTCCAAATGTGGGCGTTGGTCGAGGTGCTGGGTATTCTATGTTTACCCCTCACATTCACCATCTTTAAGAATCTGCCGGATCGCGGCTGGGCCTTTACCAAAACAGTAGGAATCGCGCTGCTGGCCTTTAGTGTCTGGCTTCCCCTCATGACGTTACAGTTCCTGCCGTTCAGCCAGTTATTTATTGCCGGCGTGTTGCTGATTATTCTGGCTTTCAACGTGATTGGTTACGTGCGCCTCTGGAAATCTGTGCTGCACCTGATTCGCGCTCACCTGGTCTATATTCTTGCTTGCGAACTCGTATTTCTGGGCATGGTGTTCTTGCTCGGCTGGATTCGCTCGTATGGACCGAATATCCAGGGCTTTGAAATGTTTATGGACGAGGGCTTTCTGGCATCCATTATGCGCAGCCCGCATTTTCCCCCCTCTGATATGTGGCTCTCGAGTTATGCCATCAACTACTATTATTACGCGCACTACGTCATCGCAATGCTGGCAAAGCTGATCGGGCAGTCTCCTGCAATCGCTTTCAATACGGGCATCAGCACCTATTTCGGCATGACTGCGGTCAACATTTTTGGCGTGACCTGCAATATTGTAGCGTGGGCCATGTACCGCCGCCACCGCAATCCGAGCACAACGCGCGCGCGTTCGTTTTTCTTTGCGAGACGAACTACCTCGAACGGTTCGCCGTCTCTCTCTTTAGCGAAAGCTATGCCGTTTGGCGTCCTGTCGCTTTTGATGGGCGAATTACTGGGCAACCTGGCCTCCACCCAGGCCTGGTTTCAACAACATGGCGACCTGCCCTATTTCTACTGGTTTAATGTGAGCCGGGTCGTTAATCCACCTAAGACCATCAACGAATTTCCCGCCTTTAGCTTCCTGCTCTCCTGTTTTCACGCGCATGTGCTGGCGCTGGCCTTTACCATTCTAGCGGTTGCTGTTATTTTCAATATTTTCCTGGAGCAAGGCAGTAGCGTAGGTGGGGACGATTATGACGCAAAAGGTATGCATGCCTTCGGACGCGGGTGGCGGCTGCCTCGCAACCTGGGCTTTATGGCGCTGGTGCTGGGTGGGCTTTTCACCATGAACGGGTGGGATTTGCCGACGTATCTGGGCCTGGCGCTTGTTTGTGTCGCGTTGCAGCAATGGATGGCGTACCGGCGTTTTTGTCTTGAACTGGTACTGGATGTTTTCACGAATTGCTCTTCGCTGATCGCGCTATCATTCTTTTTCTATGCCCCATTTTACCTCAATTTCATTTCACCCTCGCAGGGTATCGGGATAGTGAACGCCGCAGACCGCTCCAAAATTTCGGAAGAAATGCTCATCTATGGCACATTTATATTTATCTTCGTCTCCTTCTTGCTGATACATGTTTTCCGAGACCGCGTGTCAACACATGTGGCTCCGGCGATAGACCCCGGCGCGGGGCCAGAACTCGCGAGTGCGTTTGAGAACCCGCCACCATCGCGTGACTTGCACGGGTCTGGTACAATCGATAGCAGTAACGCGAAAACCAATAGTAAAGAATTGGCCGCGATTGCCGCGTCATCCGCGCAAACTCAGCCCCGCCCGCAGTTCGCGAACATCCCTCACGCGCTGATCGAGCCTCAAGATGAGTTCAATTCAAGTGAGGGTGAAGAAGTAGAAATAAGTCGCCAGGATACGCAATTTCCGGCAGCTATGGTGCTTGACCAGAATCAGCAAGCGGCCGGGCAAACCCAAAAAGGACGTTTCGGGCGGCCCGCGTGGCTTACAATCCCGGTACTTAGCCAGATACTTATACTGGCGGTAGCTCTGCTCGTGCTGGTTGTGATGAAGAATAGCCTCTGGTTTGTAGTAACGTTCGTGATTACTGCCCTGGGGGTTGAACTGGCGCTCTTGAATCTGCATGATCGCCCGCGCGCTTTTACCTTGCTACTCGGCTCGGTGGCGTTCGCGCTGGTAGCGATTACCGAACTGGTGTACCTGCGCGATGTCTTCGCGGGTAATTTCCCGCGTATGAACACGGTATTCAAGTTCTATTTCCAGGCATGGGTGCTGCTCTCGATCACTTCGGGCGCGGGGCTGTACTTTATCTTCGAGAGTTTTCAAACGGCTCCGCCACTGACCGGCATCAATTTGTGGATGCGGCGCTCAGGGCAGGGGATGTGGTCGCTGATTTGCCTGCTTTTGTTGCTGGCTGGCGCGATTTATCCTATTGTAGGTGCGTACCAGCGCACCAATCAGTTTATGCAGCGCAGCAACAGCCTGGATGGTTTTGCGTATTACCAGTCGTACAACCGCGGTGATTTTGAGGCGATCAACTGGTTGAACAGCCATGTGCAGGGCAATCCGGTGATTGTCGAGGCGTATGCACCAAATGGTGGGGATTACTCAGACTACGGACGCATTTCAGTATTTACTGGTTTGCCAACGTTGATGGGTTGGGTCGGACACGAGTACCAGTGGCGCGTGAACTGGTTGAATAATGTTTACAACGCCACGGATTTTTACCGTCGCGGGGCAGATATCGACAAGATATATACGTCAACTGATCCCCGCGTGGTATTGAACCTGTTGAAGTATTACCAGGTCAAGTACCTTTACGTAGGTTCCTGGGAAATCTCAACATATGCTGGTTCTGATTTAGGGCGTTTTCGTCAATTTATGCCGATCGTTTACTCTGCTGATGGAGTAACTATATACCAGGTGCCTGGAAGCGCGTAGGGTAGTTATTATGCTGAAAATGTCAGGAGGAGAAAGTCATTGAAGAGCTTTGAAACCAGACCGCTCGAAGGCGAAGAAAGCGCGGATGTGATTGCTGGTGAAGGTCAAACTGTTGTGCCTGAAACCGGGCGCGAACTTGATGTTCCCGTTCAGGAGGGTGAGCTCATCATACCGGACCGGCAGGCAGATGTGAGCGAGGATGCGCATGCCTGTAGCGAGGAAAATCTGGAAGAGACGCATCGCGAGAAACGCTTTTTCCGCTTCCATCCCCCGACACGCGAGCAGGTGCTGCGCTGGGCGCCGTTCTGGGGTATCATTTTGCTGGGCGCGATTGTGCGTTTCTGGGGACTGGGCGATAAGCCGCTTCATCACGATGAGAGTCTACACGCGTACTACTCCTGGCAATTGATGTTGAACATCCAGCACTGGTCGTGGTGCATCAATCCTCCTGCATCGAATCCTGGCTATAGCTGTTATGCTTATAACCCCCTGCTGCACGGGCCGTTCCAATTCCACGTGGTTGCCCTGGCTTACACCATCTCTCGTTGGCTGGGCGCGCCTGATAACGGCATCAATACATTTACCGTGCGTATTGCCGCTGCGACGCTGGGTACGTTGATTGTGGGTTTGCCCTATTTCTTGCGTGACTATATCGGCAAATGGGGCGCGTGGCTGGCCTGTCTGATGCTGGCCGTCTCGCCAAGTATGGTCTACTTCTCGCGTTTCTCCCGCGAAGATATCTACTTTGCGGCCTTTACGCTGGTTATGATTGTTGGTGTAGCGCGTTATGTGCGCGATCGCAAAATGCGCTGGCTGGTGATCGCGGCGGCTGGGTTCGCGCTGGCTTACGCGACCAAAGAATCTATATTCCTTGAAATACTGCTTTTCGGCAGTTTCCTGGGAGCGTTGATCGTCTGGGAACTGGGTTTGAAGTTGTTCCTGCATTCACCCCGGCGTAGCGAAGAAGGCGAAAGCGCTTCACCGCCGCCGGGAATTGCGCTTCCGCGCACCTTCGCTCCTGTGCTGGTGCTGGTCTACTTTGCAATCGCGGGCCTTGCCGGTAAGTGGCTGCTCGGCTTTATTAACAGTCTCGCCAAAAGCATTATGACTCCCGCCGGGAAACCTATTCCGCAGGCGGATCAGTTCGTTGCTCAACTGAAGCAGGTCACGGTGGCGATTGTGCCCTGGATTGGCATCGGACTGGGTGTTTTTGTGCTGGTTTTGCTCTTCCGCGAGATGTCGGGCAAATTACCCCCTGAAGGCAGGCGCGGCCTGGCTAAATTCGTTGACCCCCAAAAACAGCCGCTCCTGGATACCATTGTCACCATGCCCTGGACGCACTGGTTCTTCGCGCTGTTGTGCGCCTGGACCATCTACCTGGTGTTGTTCACGGTGCTGTTTACCAATGTCACCAACGGTATCGGCGATGGCATCTGGCAGGGCATCTATTACTGGATTCAACAGCAGCAGGTGGCGCGCGGCAGTCAGCCATGGTATTACTACCTGATGATCATTCCCCTGTACGAGCAGGTCGGGTTGTTCTTCGGGGTGCTCGGTATCCTGCGCTGTATCGCCAGACCGACCCGTATTCGCCTCTTCCTGGTCTACTGGTTTATAGGAAGCCTGGTCATTTACTCCTGGGCGGCTGAGAAGATGCCGTGGTTGACGATCCATATGACGATGCCGCTTATGCTGCTGGCCGGTATTGGCCTGGAGCCTTTTGTGGTCAGAGCCGTCAATTTTATGAAGAGTTTCTTCACCCGTCGCGCTGAAACTGCCAGACTTGCCCCCGCGAACGTGCCTGCGGGGACACCAGAGTATACTCCGAAGCGCGCCAGAAATGGAATATTCGGCGGCGTGGCAGGTATCGCGGGCGTGATCTTTGCGGCGCTCTTGCTGCTGCCAACGGTGCATAATACATACGAGGTGGCGTATGTCCACCCGGCGGATGCGCCGCGCGAGATGCTGGTGTACGTGCAGACAACCACCGATGTGAATATTGTGATGGCAAAGGTAGACGCGCTCGACAAAAAATTCTATGGCGGGAAGCGCCTGATGCCTGTTGCCCTCACCGCCGACGCCACCTGGCCTTTTGCCTGGTACGTGCGTGACTATGCCAATGTGTGCTTCGATTATCCGGGCAATTGCGGCTGGACAAAAGCCAACACACCGGTAATCATTGGCGGAGCCGATCCCCCAAATCCCTACGGCCTCGAATCGCAGTACGGCGGAGCCAATAGTAGCGCTCAACCCGCGGCGTATGCCTATCGCGTCTATAATATGCGTACATGGTGGGATGAAGGCTACAAGCCAGCCCCGTGCATTCAGACAACCAAAAACCCATGCACAGGCGACCAGTCCGGCAATACGGGTGTGGGTCTGCCGCTCTGGCTGAGCTACGGCGATAATCCACCGGTCAACGCAACCTTCAACATGAAACTGGCCGCTCAACGCATCTGGAACTGGTGGTGGAACCGCGTCCCCTTCGGCTCAACCGGCGGCGCGTATCAGATGATTCTTTTGATACGCAGCGATCTGAGTACGTCGGTTAAGCCGTAGAAATTTGTACGACAGGCAGAGAAGCCGCCCGGGGGCAGCTTCTCTGCCTGTCATACAAATCCTTTATCACGTAAAAACTCCACCAGCGCTTTTGCTAGCTCCCCTGGTGAACCCTCCACCAGCTTTGTCTGGTGACCGGTTGCGCCGCCTGAGATGATTTCACCAATGCGCTCGAACGCGCTGTGGTGGCTGCCGGGCGTGGCAATGTGTTTTGGTCGCGGGCGCGGCGTATGCATTTCGAGGATGGTGGTTTCGTCGCTTTCATCCCGTCCGAGCGTATTATCGAGCGAGAGAGGATCTATGACAGGTATCTTTGCTGCGAGGGCCGCCATATGCGCTGGCAATGAGGGGTAACGCGGCTCGTTCAGTTCGCCGGTGACGGTGATAAGCAGGGGCAGCTGTGCTTCCAGTAGCTCGCGGTAGCCACGTTCGAGTTTGCGCGTTACATGCAAGGTCGTAGCAAGCTTGCCATCTTGCGCATATGCCTCAAGGCGTATCACACCCGTAATCTGTGGCAGTGCAAGCTGTTCCGCCAGCGCTGGCCCGACGATGCCGGATGACCAGTCGCTGGCAGCATCCCCGCACAGGAGTAAGTCAAAAGTAGGCGTTGTATGGCTTTTTAGATACGCTGCCAGCGCTGCCGCGACGGTAAACGGCCCCCACGCTTCGGCCTGCGCATTCCACAGGCGCAGCGCGGAGTCGGCCCCACTAGCAAGCGCGGCTCGCAACGCTCCCTCCGCGTCTCGCGGCCCCAGCATGACAACCGTTACCTGACCGCCGAATTGCTCTTTGAGGCGCACAGCCGCCTCAATCGCGCAGGCATCAGCAGCGTTCAGTAC
>DAHVFL010000101.1 GCA_027316975.1 Chloroflexota bacterium
CCGTTTCCACCCCTGACCGGAACCAGCGGCCTTCCAGCCTGCTGTGCTTGTAGTGTAGCACAGGAAGCACTTTACGCAATAGTTTCCGCTCAGGCGGCTGCTAGAGCCTGCCGCGAGGCGACGCTCACAGGCTTCGTCACTCCGCCTCGCGGAAAGCTGAACAGTTCGGACGAGAAATATGGTTCTAGCCGGCGGTACACTTCCTGCTGTTTCTACCTTCGCCACATACTTCGCGCACAGAGGAAAGAAGTGCATACTGTCCTATCTGACAATCAGGTGTTCCTTCAACCTGGAGCGTAATTGTTCTCGCCTATTCACTTATGCGAAACTGCGTTATAATCGTATGTACATCGCAAAACTTTACACCGTTGTATTGTACAGGAGCTGCAATGTTCAGACGCAAAAGGCCACAGGGGGAAATCTTCGACAACTTTTACTGGTGGGACAAGGGTTGTTTTCTCTATCAAATGACCAATGATCGCTGCGATTACATCGAATTGTGCCTTACGCGGGTTTTTGGCAGGGGGGCGTTAGCGCAGCAGGAGATTCTGGAAGTGGGCAGCGGCGGCGGGTTGATTTGTGAACACCTGGCGCAGCGTGAAGCGGTTATGGTCGGCATTGACCCTTCCGGCGGCGCGTTGAAGACGGCTCGCGCCCACGCGCAGCAGACAGGGCTGGCGCACAACATCCACTATGTGCAGGGTTTTGCCGAGCAGATGCCTTTCGCGGACGGCAGTTTTTCGACTATTGTGTGCCTCGATGTGTTAGAGCATGTGAATGATTTGCAGGCCACTATCGCGGAGATCGCGCGCGTTCTGGCCCCTGGCGGCGTCTTCGTCTTCGATACCATCAATCGCACGTTTCTGGCGCGGGCGGTGCTGATCTGGTACGGCGAGCATTTCCCCAGTGGTGGCCTGACGCCCGGCATCCACAACTACCATCAGTTCATCAAGCCTGCCGAACTTTCGCGCGCCATCACCTCCAGCGGTATGCAGATACGCGAATCGAGAGGTTTCATGCCGCGCGGCTGGACGCGCGGCCATTTCAAGATGGGGCCGGGCTGGTTCAAAAGCATCGCGTATGTGGGATACGCGACGAAAGGCCGATAAGCCCTGTCATCCTGAGCGCAGCGAAGGATCTCAGCACCCGGCCAACCAGACCCTTCGCTGCGCTCAGGGTGACAACAAACGACCTGTTGTGAGCGGCAACATCCATCAAAGCCGGGCGTCTTCGCCTTCGGTTTGCACTTTCATGGCGCTGGATAACTTGAGGCCGAGCGTGCTGAGGCAGACCATTGCCGTTACGGTCATGAGCAGGGCGGACCAGGGGTGCGAGAAGACGAACATGGCGGTGACTTTATTGGGTGGCAGGTGCAGCAGGCCCGCGAAAACCAGCAAGCCGATGGCCTCGTTGCTGCCCACCTGTCCGGGAGGCGTGGGCAGGATATAGAACATGTTGTAGACGGTATAGCCAAAGATGGCGGTACCGAAAGAGATTTGATAGCCGATTGTCCAGAAGGCCAGCATGGCGAACAGGCCATCGAATGTAACAGCGACCAGCGTGAGCAACATAGCAGGGATAAAGATGCGCGGCTGGCTCGCCCCCGCCAGCAGCGAGTCCACAAAGCCGGTGGCGAAACCTGCGATCTTGCCGCCGATGGATTGAGGCAACATGCCCGTTATGCGTTGCAGCAGCCGGATAGCAGCATTGCGTTTCCAGGCGGCCAGGGCGATGAAGCCTATCAGGAAGACCAGCAGGCCGCCGACAAGGGCCAGCACTAGCCAGAGTTTGATATCCATCTGGATGCCGAGGAATGGCACAATCGCCATGATAAAGAGCGCGGGCATCAAATCCAGGGCTTTGTCCATAGCCACGGTTGGCAGCGATTTGCTGATAGGAATGTTGGAGACGCGCTTGAGCATCAGGCTTTTCGCCACTTCGCCGCCGCGTATGGGCAGCAAAAAATTCAGGAAGATGCCCACCATAAAGAGTTGAATGGCTCTGAAGGTGCTGACTTTCCCGACGGGATTGAGGAAGAGCTTCCAGCGCACACCGCGAATACTAAAGGCCAGCAGAAAGGCAACGCCAGCCAGCAGAGCCAGCGCGATGCCACGAGGTGTGGTCAGGTTCTGGCGCAGGATGGCAATAGTGTCAGGCAGGTTTACGAACTGCGCCACCAGGAAGAGCAGGCCAACACCGATGACGAGGCCGAATAGAATTTTCGCGACGGGACTGCCCAGGACAACTCTCCAGGCTGGCAGGGGTGTAGGAGACGCCGGAATAGCCATGGCCGGTGTGCTCGGCAGCGTCTGGCCGAAAGGTCTGCGGCCATAAAGATTGACGACGGGCAACGCGCCAGTTTGCTGGATACCATGCGGCCAGTAGCCTTCTTCCTCGTCGTCTGCGCTGGCGCTCTCACTTTTTTTGGGCGGCCTTTTGATAGCCGGCATCATGCCGCTGAGTTGCTTCAGGTTAATAGTGCTCTGCTCGCTTATATCCTCTACATCATCTCTATCGTTTACAAAGTCTACTTCACCGGTGACAGGCAGGGGTTTGAAGCGAACACTCTTGATTCTCGGCTCGGTAGGATCATCATCTATCAGAGGGGGCAATATCACGGTAGTCTCCATAGAACAATCGCTTCCCTGCGATGCTGCCATAGCGGCGCGTCTCTCCGCCAGTTGCTCATCGTTTATGCTCACCAGGCGCGGGCGCGGCGCGCGAATGGTGGGCGGGAGCTTATCTGGATCGTACTGCATGAAAACCTCGCATCTAAGCCCGGCAGTAGCGACACCCCTTGCGGGTGTCCCGTCTTCTTCCCTGGCTGCCAACTGCCAACCTCGATCTTATACCTCTCAGTAGCGACACCCCTTGCGGGTGTCCCGTCTTCTTCCCTGGCTGCCAACTGCCAATCCGTCCACAACTGTATCTCAAAGTGCGCAGACGGGACACCCGCAAGGGGTGTCGCTACTTATGTATTTCGATATGCATATCTATCGACACTGTTTAGTATAAGTATACATTATAAATATTCATGTTTGTAGTACCACTCAGCAGAGCGCCGCATCCCTTCTTCAAGCGACACCGCTGGCGCGAAGCCCAGATCGCTTCTGGCTCTCCCAATATCATATACGCGGCTATTGGTAAGAAATTTCACACGGCTGCGTGTGAGTGGCGCATTTTCGCCCTTCATACCCGGCACAAGCGCGAAAATATCGGAGGCAAAGTTTGCCAGCCAGCGCGGAATGTCGCCTCCAGGTAACGGTTTGCCCAGCGAACGCGCAATAGCGGTAGCCAGTTCGCGAAACGAGACCGGGGTGTCCCCGGCGAAGTTGTAACTATGCCCGACGGCCTGCGGGCGTTCGGCGCACAGCAGGAAAGCTGCGGTCATGTCGTCGATATAGATGGGATGGATCAGGGCTTTGCCACCGTCGATCAGGCAGGGGCGTCCTTTTTGAATCGAAGAGAAGAAGCCCAGCAGGTGCAGATCACCCGGTCCGTACACCAGCCCCGGACGCGCCACGCTGACAGGCAAACCGTCTTCCTTCCAGGCTTTCAGCGCGAGCAGTTCGCCCTGTAGTTTAGTCTCTTCGTAGGGATTAGTGGGTGCGAATGGAGCATCCTCGGCGGCGGGCGTTTTGCCTGTCACACCGTGAACGCCGGTCGTGCTGCAATGCACAATGCGCTGCAACCGGGATTGCCTCCCCGCATCTTTACAGGCATCCAGCAGGATGCGCGTTCCTTCAACGTGGGTGCGGTAATACAGTTCAGCCGGTGTGCTGGGATGATAGAGCCGCCCCGCGAAGTGATAGACGACCGTCGCGCCCTCAACGGCGCGCTGCACCTGCGCGGCGTCAGTAATTTCTCCCACGACAATATCGATAGCATCGATAGCATCGCCAAATTGCGCGCGCGCTTTGCCCTCGTCACGCGCCAGCACGCGCACGGGCTGCTTTTGTTTCACCAGTTCCATCACCAGCGCGGAACCCAGGAAGCCGGTCGCGCCTGTCACCAGTACGGTCATTGTTATTGCCTCGCTCCTGAATACCCCTTCACGCTGATGGCCTTCTCCGGGCAAGCCTCGTAACAGAGCAGGCAGCGCTGGCAGGTGTTATAGTTGACTTTCAGGGTTTTGAGATCGATCACGTTGGGCAGCGGGCAGGTCTCAACACACACGCCGCAGCGCGTACATTTATCCTCCTGAATTTGCGGGCGCGTCCCTACCAGACCCGTACCGTACAGCATGGTGGAGAAATGTTTGCCGCGCTTCGCTATCCAGGTATAGGGATAATCAAGCGGGAACATCAGCCAGAAGATGAAGCGATAGAGCGTCTTCTGCTGTGGCAGGCGGAACTTCTTAATAACGCCGGTGTCTTCGCCTGCCAGCGTCCAGGTCGGCTTGCCCATCTGTTCCAGCGCCAGCTTGAGATGCGGTATATCACGCGGCCTGACGCCCACCACCGCACAACATACCAGGTCTACCGCCAGGCTATCGCGACCAGCCACCAGCACCTCTAAATCAGCCTTATCGCCATACACCGGCCCCTCGCCGTCCTGTCCAATGCTGCCGTCCACGATGGTCAGGTCAGGCCGTATGCCCCGGTTCATATCCACGATGCACTGGTCAATGCCGAAGGTGTGCATCGAGCGGCGATCAGGACGCGGCAGGATGCCCATAGGGTTCTTCATGCCCAGCGTCATCGTTGAGACAACGTGCGTTTTGAGGACGGGCAGGTTAATCAGCCGCGCCTCTTCGAGGATACGCGGGACGCGGAAGCGGCGCAGGCGGCGCGCCCCCTCCGGCTGCAGTTCAACCCAATCCTGCTCGCCCCCTTCGGGGTCTACCCGAATGATGCGGATGCCGTTTTCTTCGCAGAACGTATCGATGCCCAGGATAGTATAGGTGGCGTCGCGATCAAACTCGGTGCCGGGCGTTTCGCATAAGACCGGCTCAGCTCCACAGGCGCGCACTTCTTCGGCGACGGCCTTCATCAGCGCGAAACTGGTGGTTGAGCCGGAGGCAGCATTGCGCCCGGCCACCAGGTTTGGTTTCAAGATCGCCATCTTCGCGCCCCGCATAACCGATTCCATACCGCCCACCTGCTCGATGACGCGGTGCGCGGCGGCCTCTATACCGTCAAACGTGCGCGTTACCGCGATAGTGCCGGTATCAGGTTGTATTGCTACCATATGTTTATAGTCCTCTTTTCAAATTGCTCATTTCAATCATCCATCCGTAGGGACGCGGGAGGTGTGGACGTAGGGCGGGGACCCTTATGGGCGTCCTCGTCCCAATCGCATACCTCAATACGCCACCCGATCCGTAGGGACGCGGGAGGTGTGGACGTAGGGCGGGGACCCTTGTGGGCGTCCTCGTCTCTTCTCCCCTGTCCCTCCATCCCGTAGGGACGTAGGGCGGGGACCCTTGTGGGCGTCCTCGTCTCTTCTTCTTTCCCCCATTCCCACATCGCGCCAACAAAACACGCCTCCGCCCAACCCCGGACGCCCACAAGGGTCCCCACTCATCCTCCCATCCACCCGCGTCCCTACGACGTTCATGCGCTCCATCTTCGCTCGTTCGCGGTGAGCGGGTCGCCGCGAGAAATCTGGGCGATGGCACCCGTTCCTGATGGCTGGCCGTTCATGACGGTGGGCTGGGCGTTTTTGTGTATGACCTGGTAGATATAGGTGATGATCTTGCTGTTATGGTCATCCGCGCTAAACTGGGCGCGTAACACGACATGTTGCATGGCCTGATTTATTATATTACAATTTGAGGAATCTTCGGCACAGCCCTTAGAGGGGAAGGTCTTGAAGTCGGTCAGCATTTCGGAGTCGGCGACGATATAATCGATGCGATCCCAGTTATTTTGCAGCGTGTTCTTGTACAAGACGGGATCATACGCCACGCTCCAGTAGACTTCGGCGTGCAAGAAGGGCGCGCCATCGCCGACGCCCTGGCCTCCTGGCAGGCGCAGGTCGAGATATGGGTAGCTATTGGTAACGATAAAGGCATCACGCGGCACATTTTGGCGTATCCAGGTGATGGCCTGTTCCTGCGCCGAGGTGGGATGCTGGTAGAAACGAAAACCGGTCTGTTTGATATCAAAAGGGACCACGGCAGCCACCGCTACAACGAGCAGTACAGCGCGCACAACATCAAAACGCACCACTTTCACCAGCCACGTTAGAATTGTATTGACCGCCAGAGCGACATTGATGGCGGTAAGTGGAATGATTGGGATGATGTAGAACGAAAGCGTCTGTCCACCGCGCGCCAGCAATCCCCAGTAGGAGAGCAGCAGCAGAGCGGCCATCAGATGTTTGCGATTCCACCAGCCATACACGAGATTAAAGGCGGGCACTGTAAGACTGATGATGATGATGAATGGATCGTTATCTATCCAGATAGCCCAGCTTTCCGCGAAGCTGCCATTACTCTGGCTGCGCGCGGCCTGTCCAATGAAAGTACCGATTAAGCTCAAGTGAGCACGGGTATCCCAGGGCAGACGCCACGAATACGGAAACAACTCGCCTTTCAGCAGGGCCAGCAGGATAAAGGTAGAAACTGCGGCAATCACGGCATAGACAAAAACCACCATACTAAACTTGCGCTGGAATTTTGTGCTAAAAAGCCACGCCGCGTAGATGAAGGCTGGGAGACAAACCAGGAATACCTCTTTTGAGAGCACCGCGATACCAAAGGCCAGCGCCGCGCCCACGATATATTTCAAGCGGCTATTGCTTGCTACCAGCAGGAAGAGCGACAGAAGCATCCAGAAGGTGGCGATGTTGTCGAGAAAAACCTGGCGTTGATACGTAATGCTGAGCGGCGAGAAAGAGAAGATAGCCAGAGCCAACAGGGCCGCGCTGCGGCTGCCCGTCATGCGCCGCACGATCAAGTAAACGAGCAGCGCGCTGCCCACCGCGTAGAACAGCATGAAGACGCGCCCGCTATTGATGGCATTGCCAAAGGTGAAAGGGCCACCGGTGAGTTGCAGCCAACCAGCGATCTGAATCCAGCCCAGGGGTGGATGCCCGTATCCATAGGAATAGGGCGAGAGCATTCCCTGCGTGATGGCCCAGGCATTCGCCATATACGTGCCTTCGTCAAGCTCAAAGCGCGGGAAGTTGAACATGTTATAGGCGTGGGCCACCAGCACTCCCATGAGCGAGATAACCACCATAATGGCCTCCGCCCAGGCAGGTATGGGGATGGCCCGCGTCTGCCGCGTGGTGTTAACTGTCACGCTGGGCATGAGGCGCGTTTCGCTGGACGCGATGCGCTTTCCCTGGTTGGGCATGACGCGCGGCATCACGCTGGTCTGGCCGGTGGGCTTGCGCAGCGGGTTCTGCCGCTGACCGGGGCGGAACGAGGTGCGCAGAAAAAAGTTATGCGTGCGGTAGAGGATGATATTCCCATTCTCAACCTCTGGTTTCGGTCTCTGCCCCTGCCCCTGCCCCTGCCCCTGCCCTTGCTGCGACGTTTCAACGGGTGCAGCCGTATAGGCCATGTAGCCAGCGCCTGGCGCGGTGCGCAACATACCTGGTTCTCTCGTCTTTGTAGCGCTGGCGCTCCCCGCGGGCGAGGTCGCCGGGGCTTGCTCGACCCTCTGTTGCCAGTTGCTCACAGCAGGTGCAGGAGGCGCTGGCGTGTTGGGTCTGCGCGTTTGTTCGCCACCCGGTTGCCAGTTGCTCTCCGGCACAGCTGGCCTGGATACACCCGATAGGCCGGGGGGGGCAGAAAGCGCGGCTGCGCGTAGCTGCTCAATCGTCTGCGCTCGATTGCTCGAGAGTGGCGCAGGGTTGGGCAACGCGCCGATGGGAAGCTGCTCAAGCGCCTGCTTCTGGTTGCTTGCAGGTGAGTTCTGCCCATGGCTTTCCTGGCCTGAGAAACTCGTCCCTGAAGGGGGCGTCACGGGTGGTTTCACAACCACCTTGCGCCGGATTGGCTCAGACAGCCGGGGAGTCGAGCCGGGCGGCTGATCTTTACCATCATCTGGCCCGGCTCCTGTACCAGCCCCTGCGTTGTGCTGCGACCCCGGCTCTTGCGGGTCCTGATCTTCCGTTGGTCTATAGGTCACTGTCATATCTCACTCTTTACAAGGCTGAATATCTTTACGCAACTACATTGCCGCGATGTTGTCCGATATGAGCGGTTTTTTCCCAGTTCGTTGAACCTTTGACGGCGCGATAGACGGCGCGTAGAGCGCCAATACTCAAAAGCCATTGATAGGGGAAAAAAGCCAGCAGCAGAATGAACACTTCATGCCAACTCCACTTCTGGTTATGCGCCTTCAGAAACTCATGCAAACCCGCCACGTCCAGGAATATATCCAGGATGAAACAGTAGAGCGGGGCGAAGGTCAGCAAGGCAAGCCAGAGCGGAAACTTCACAAGGAAGAACATAATGATTGCCACTGGTACCAGGATGGCAAAAAGGGATTGCACCTCTGGCAAAACCAGCACATAAAAAGCCAGCAGGCGCTGCGAGAGCTTTTCCAGCTTCAACCATTCACCTTTGAAGAGAATCTGGATGAACCCTTGATTCCAGCGCGTGCGCTGCTTGATAAATTGCTTGATGGTGTGGGGCGTCTCCTCGCGGGTGACAAACTCATCTTCATAGAGGATGCGAATGCGAGCATGGGAAAGGCTCAGGCGAATGCCCAGGTCGGCATCTTCTGTCAGACAGGCCTCATCCCATCCACCCAGTTGCTCCATCAATTCGCGGCGCACAAAAACAGTGTTGCCGCCCAGGGGTGTCATACCGATCTTCGAGAAGAAGTGCAGGGACGATTTGAACCAGAAGAAGTATTCCAGCACATTCAAGAAGCAGAACCAGCGTGTATTGTGGTTCATGAGCTGCACGCCGCTTTGCACCGCGTCCACGTCTTCATTGAGCATGGTAGTGTTGATGATATTGAGAATGTCGGGATGCGGCTCGTCTTCAGCATCGAAGATGGTTATGATATCTCCGCGCGAAACCTGCAAACCCAGGTTCAACCCGTGCGGTTTGCTTACAGGATAATCGTTATAAATGAGTAATTGCACATTCGGATCACCCAGTTCATCGATTTTAGCCTGCGCCTCGGCAATCGTGCCGGGATCGTCCTCGCGGCAGATCGCTATGATTTGCATCAGTTCGCTGGGATAGTTAAGATCGTACACCTTCTGCATGGTCTCACGATATACATCTTCTTCGTTCTTGGCAGGCAGCAGAATAGTGAAGGAGAGGCACGGATCCCGGTAAACACTAGGAGCGCGATTCAAATGGGCATTTTCCGGCGTCTCCCAGATATAAAGACGCTGGCGGATATTAAAGACAGCCTGAAAGACCATCAATAGGATGATAAGGATATAAATGATTTCAAGGAAATAGCCAACGAAAGTAAGTATCACGATTGCTCCTTTTTACATAACAAACGCTATGAGGCTCCTATTAGTAGCGACACCCCTTGCGGGTGTCCGTTTTTCGCATCCTGCGATACCCTCACAGACACGCGACGGGACACCCAGGGGATGTCGCGACCAGGTTTAACACGGAGTGCTAAAGTCGAGCGGGTCATTTTTATGACCGCACGCGAAGGACCGCACAGGTTTGAGCGTATTGGTATCGGAAATCGGCACGTTGAAGCTATAGGCTTGAGCAGTAGTGCCACCGCGATGCAGCGTAATTAACACGATACTGTATCCCGCGATGCTGACATCCTGGGTTTGCCAGGGGCTGAAGCCGAAAGCAGTATTGAGCGGGCGAATCTCTGCTTTCTGGTTATCGGCTGATTTGTTAACAAACATAATACTCACTGTCTGGCGCGTTTCATCGGTTGTGGCAAAGACATCCACAGGGTCCTGCTGGATGCGCAGTGGCACAAGGTCAGGTTGCAAGTGAGTAAACATCTGGAATACGCGATACATGGCGGTTTGCTGAGGAGCGCCAGGCTGCGTAAACAATGGATAAGGCGCATCGACGCCCTGCGCGGAGAAGTAGGATACGTAAGCAGCCTGGTTATTCATCAACGTCCCCAGCGTATCGGCCCACCAGAGCGCGGCCTGGCCCTTTGTCGGCGAGAAGCCAGCGGATGGGTTCGAGTTTATCTCTGTGATGGCAACGGGCAGGTCGGCGTTTGCAGCCCCGATAGCAGGCGTCATGATCTGGCGAATAAGCTGGCGCAGTTGTGGCAACAGGTAGTTCCATTCTTCCGAACTGCTCATCAGCAAGGAGGGCGATGTTTTCGCATCCAGAAATGGGTAGCTATGAAATGAGACGCCATCGAGCAGGCGGTACGGTAGCTTAGGATTCGCTTTCTCATATGCTGCCACACCTTTCAAGAATCCTTCCATCCACAAAACGCCGGAACTATCTCTTGGCCCGGCGTTCACGCCATAAAACTGGCTGATCTCAGGGCCAAACACCTTGATCGTCGGGTTGTTCTGGTGCATCTGAATGGAGAACGCAATGAAGGTATTCACATATTCCGCGACGGTATATTTTTTACCGGTAGCCGGGTTAATCAGCTGGTCAGGTTCGTTACCAACCGACCAGAGCAGGACAGGGCGAATCTGAGCATTGGCATACTTGCCCTGGCGGAAGGTGCTTTTCGGATTGCTCATGAAGTCTACCCAGTGACCCGCCAGTAATGCGCGATCCTGTACTGTAGAGTTTCTGGTAAACGCATCAATAGGGTCGGAGATACGGGCCTGGATCATGCCCTGCGCGCCTGTCGCGTTGAGCAAATTGCTAAAACGATAGAGCTGGTCGTATGACAGGATGTGTTTCTCGTTCCAACTGCCGCCCGGGAAACGCAGCAGGTTGATGCCCGCGTTACGCAGTCCAGTAGTGACTTCTGGTCCATAGTTCATAAATCCGGTATATTGACTATCTATTGAACTGCTACCTACTTCTGGAAAGACGTTCACCCCATAAAGATCGGGGCTGATGGGAAAACTCTGCCGCAAATCTATCAGAGCAGATTGTTGACCGCCGACGGTCAGCGTCAACTGGTCATTGGTACCGGAGGCTACGCTTCCCACCCGCACTACCGCGAAGATGATGGCGATAAGTAACACGATACTAACAATGGCGAAGATACGACGACGCATTCGCCCATTTGCCTGGCGCGAGGATGGCTTTAGCTTCTTCCACCCTAACGCAGATTCTCTCTGGCCTACGGCAGAACGAGGGTCCAAACCAGCAATCCCTCCCCGGTTTACGTCATTATTTACCAACATGCAACCCACTCCCTGGACACAGGCAATGCATGACGATTGCCCGCTTGATAATAATAGAAATTTTTCTTCATATAGAAACATCTAACTGTTCAAACGCGACAGCGCATCTAACTGCACATTATCGCGCCACATTAGGACAATTGGCAAGCTCTACCAAAGTGTGCAGAGCAACTACAGGTTGTTTCTGTTTCACCTCACCCACCACTATCGGCTAATAATAGCGAATCCTTATCGCCTGGTGAGAAGTTCGAAAAAATATTACATGTGTAAAGAACGTAACAAAGCGGCCTGGTTTCTGCCAGTGCATCCGTATCGTGTAATGGACACGATGGTATCAATCAGGAAAAATACTTGCCACATCACCCTCAAATCGGATAGACTACAATTACGCATGTTGCAGAATATATAGTTTCAGGGGACGACAAATCAAGTGCCGGATGCAATCATGACCGGAGGCGAGAATAAAGCGCTGAACGCGATAACGAATTTGAACGACCACAGTCGGTCTTGTCATCCTGAGCGCAGCGAAGGATCTGACGCGCCGTGTATCGAGATCCTTCGCTGCG
>DAHVFL010000102.1 GCA_027316975.1 Chloroflexota bacterium
TCCTGGAACAGGGCAATGTGCGTTTTGTGCTGACATCTGCGCTCGGCCCCGAAGGCGAAATAGCCGAACATGTCCGCCTGCACGGTGACGGCGTGAAAGACATCGCCCTGCGCGTGGACGACGCCGGGCGAGCGTATCGCGAGGCGACCACACGCGGCGCGCGCGGCGTCCTGCCTCCCACAACGCGCAAAGATGATGGCGGTGTAGTGAAACTTGCCTCAATCGCCACCTATGGCGAGACCATCCATACCTTTGTTGAACGCCACAACTACAATGGCGTCTTCCTGCCCGGCTATCGAGCCGTTGACAGCAACGTACCGCGCCGCGCCCGGCCCGCTGGCCTGGCTGCTATCGACCATGTCGTAGGCAACGTTGAGCTTGGCAAAATGAACGAGTGGGTTGGGTTCTACGAGCGCGTGATGGGCTTTACCCAGCTTATTCACTTCGATGATCGCGCCATCAGCACCGAATATTCGGCCCTCATGTCGAAGGTCATGCAAAATGGCAGCGGGCGCGTGAAATTCCCCATCAACGAACCGGCTCCCGGACGCCGCAAGTCGCAGATCGAAGAGTACCTGGACTTCTATCGCGGCCCCGGCGTGCAGCATATCGCCATCAACACCACCGACATCATCAAAACCGTGCGTGGCTTAGAGGAGCGCGGCGTGGAGTTCCTCAAAACGCCCGGCAACTACTACGATACCGTGCTTGATCGCGTTGGCCCCATCGCCGAGGACATACAGCAATTAGCTGAACTGGGTATCCTCGTCGATCACGACGACGAAGGCTACCTGCTGCAAGTCTTCTCCAAACCGATTGTAAACCGGCCTACCGTCTTCTTTGAAGTCATCGAGCGCAAGGGCGCGCGCGGCTTCGGCGAAGGCAACTTCAAAGCCTTGTTCGAGGCTCTGGAGCGCGAGCAGGCCCTGCGAGGAAATTTGTAAATGAAGCTTGTAACGTTCAGCACAGATGATTGGTCCGTCACTCATGCTGGCGTGGTGCGGAATAACGAAATCATTCCGCTTGCCTATCCCACGCTGCTCGAACTGCTGCGCGACCCCGACGGCCTCGCCACCGCGCGCGAAGCAGGTGGCGAAGCCTTCACCTTCGAGGAAGCGCGACTGCTCTCGCCCATTCCTGAGCCGCCCTCCGTGCGCGATTTCTACGCCTTCGAGCAACACGTCAAGTCGGCCCGTACCAGACGCGGCCTCGAAATGATTCCTGAATGGTACGAGATCCCCACCTTCTACTTCACCAATACCAGCGAAATCTACGGCCATAAGCAGCCCGTTCCGTATCCGGTCGGCAGCAACGAACTGGATATCGAGCTAGAGATCGCCTGTATCATCGGGCGTGACGGCAAAGACATTCCGCTGGAGGAAGCAGCCAGTTATATCGCGGGCTACACCATCATGAACGACTGGAGCGCGCGCGACTTCCAGCGCAAGGACATGAAGCTCAACCTGGGACCTGGCAAGGGCAAGGACTTTGCCACCTCGCTCGGCCCCTGGCTCGTCACGCCCGACGAGCTGGTCGCCTACCGCACCGGCAGCGCCGCCAGCGAGCGCTACGACCTGACCATGCTGGCGCGTGTCAACGGCAAAGAAATCTCGCATGGCAACTTCAAAGACATCTATTACAGCTTCCCCCGGATGATCGCCTGGGCCTCGCGCAACGCCCGCCTGCGCGCTGGCGACGTACTCGGCTCCGGCACCGTCGGCACCGGCTGCCTGCTCGAACTCGGCACCGAAGTGCATCCCTGGTTCCGGCGCGGCGACATCATCGAACTCGAAATCGAAGGCATCGGCGTACTGCGGAATAAAATAGTGTAGGGACGCGATTTATCGCGTCCTCCGGTTCGTAGTCATTGTAAGGGCGGGGGTAGAGTGGATGAGGAGTGGAGACCCTTGCGGTCGCCCTGGTTCATTATCCCTGCGAAGGAGGCACATCATGCCAGCCTATTACAGCCTGGGGGAAATCCCCCACAAACGGCATACACAGTTCCGCAAACCAGACGGAACGCTTTACTCCGAAGAGCTGTTCGGCACCGAAGGCTTTTCGGGCAACTACTCCACCCTCTACTATCACTACCCTCCCACGCGCGTGAAAAAAGTAGAGAAGTTCGCCCATATCCCGTACCCTCAAGAAGAGTGGCGGCAGGATGTGCAGCGCCATCACCACCTGAAAAGCGCGCAGATGAAGCGCGGCGGAGATGCCGTTTTAGGTCGCCAGCCGCTTCTGTATAACAAGGACCTCATCATCAGCGTTGCGCTGCCCGAACAGGAGATGAACTACTACTATCGCGACGGCGAGGCCGACCTGGTCTACTTTGTGCATGAGGGGCATGGCACGCTCGAAACCAACTTTGGCCTGTTGCCCTATCACGAGGGCGACTACATCATCATCCCGCGTGGCACCACCTTCCGTTTCCAGATCGCCGCTGGTAGCCTCGCCAGCCGCTTTCTCACCGTAGAAGCATACGGCACCATCGAGCCGCCGCGCCGCTATCTGAACAAAAACGGCCAGTTGCTCGAACACTCCCCCTACTGCGAGCGCGATATTCGCCGCCCGCAGGAACTGGTCACGCACACCGGGCGCGGCGATTACGAGGTGCGCGTCAAAGTCGGCAACCTCATCTCGAGCTACTGGTACGATTTCCACCCCATCAACACCGTTGGCTGGGATGGCTGCGAATACCCCTGGATTTTCAATATCGCCGATTTCGAGCCGATTACCGGGCGCGTCCACCAGCCGCCGCCCGTACACCAGACCTTCCAGGGGCCAAACTTCGTGGTCTGTTCCTTCGTGCCGCGCAAACTGGACTATCACCCGCTCTCGATACCCGTCCCCTATAACCACAGCAACATCGACAGCGACGAACTGCTCTACTACGTCAACGGCAATTTCGGCAGCCGCCGTGGCATCGAGCAATCGTCCCTGACGCTCCACCCGCGCGGCATCCCACACGGCCCGCATCCCGGCGCGGTCGAAAAAAGCCTGGGGGCAGAACGCACCGAAGAACTGGCCGTCATGATTGACACCTTCTACCCGTTGAAGTACACCACGATTGCGCAATCGATTGACGATCCAGCGTATCCGTATAGCTGGTTCGATTGAAGTTTCTTCAGGTGTTGAACATGAAACAAAGGAGTTTCTGACCATGACAACCGAACCCCGCATCATCAAGTTTTACGAAACCACGCTGCGCGATGGCGAACAGACCCCCGGCGTCAACTACTTCCCGGAAGAGAAACTGGCGATTGCGCAGGCATTGGCCGGTATGGGCTTCGACACACTCGATTGCGGCTTCCCCATCTCCTCGCCAGGCGAATTCGAGGCCGTGCGCCTCATCGCTTCGAAAGTAGATAACGCCGAGATTTGCGCCATCGCGCGCGCCAACCCCGCCGATATAGAACGAGCCTGGGACGCGGTAAAAATCGCGGCGCATTCTGCTATCCAGCCCTTCATCAGCGTCTCGCCCCTGCATCGCAAGGTCAAGCTAAACAAGACCCGCGCAGAAGTACTGGAACTGGCGAAAGCGGCGGTCGCCCTTGGCCGCTCATTCACTGAAAACGTCGATTTCGCCCTCGAAGACACCACGCGCACCGAGCACGATTTTATCCTCGAAGTGTGCGAGACCATCATCAAAGAGGGCGTGCGTTTCGTCACCCTGTGCGACACCGTCGGCTTCGCCCTGCCCTGGGAGTTTGGCAAGCTGGTAGCCGATGTCAGGCACGAGTTTCCCCAGGCCCGTATCTCCGCGCACTGCCACGATGACCTCGGCCTCGCTGTCGCCAACGCCCTCGAAGGGCTGCGCAACGGAGCTGAGCGCGTCGATACCTGCATCAACGGTCTGGGCGAGCGCGCTGGTAATGCTGCCTCTGAAGAAGTAGTGATGGTGATCAAGACCCGTTCTGCCGACCTCGGCATGGACGTGAGGGTTGATACAGCCAGGATTGCTTCAACCAGTCGTCTTGTCGCCAGGTTATCAGGCATGCAGGTGCAGTGGACCAAGCCGATTGTAGGTCAGAATGCGTTTTCGCATGGCGGCGGTATCCACCAGGATGGTGTTCTCAAAGATGCGCGTACCTATGAGATCATGACGCCCGAATCAATCGGTCTGACCTCGGCGGATCGCCGTATGCACATGGGCAAGCTCTCTGGCCGTGCCGCTCTAGATGCGCAGTTGCGCGAATTGGGCTATCAGCTTGAAAAAGAGCAGTTGAACTATGCATTTGAGATGGCAAAGCTGCTGCTGGGCAAGAAGAAGGTACTGGAAGAGATGGATATGCGCTACATCGCCGAAACGACAGTCACGAACACTATTGTCTAACTGAGGAACGGATGATGGAGCGAAAGAGGATGCCTGATAATTCTATCGCATGTCAGGCATCCTTGCCCCGGTTCCCGGCTTTCTCGGCATGGGTGCGGCAGCCGTCGCCATGTTTGCCACCCTGGGGCACTAAAACGTTTGGAGTGAATTGAAAGGAATGCATCATGAACATCATCATCTTTGGCGCAGCCGGCGGCACAGGAAGAGCCCTGACCGAACAGGCGCTTGCCGATGGATATACCGTTACGGGGTTTGACCGCAACCCCGATGCGCTCAAGCTCCAGCACCCCAATCTCACCATGATCAAAGGAGACATCTTCTACCCGGCGGGAGTCGAGGAGGCTATTGCAGGGCAGGATGTCGTCTTCTGCGTGCTCGGTGTAAGGCCAGGCGTCACCACGCCCGTCTGTTCGGTCGGCACAAAAAATATCATCCAGGGCATGCAGAAACAGGGCGTGAAACGCCTCATGGTCCAATCCTCCTTCGCAGTGGCGGCGCTCGATGGAGAATGGCGAGAAGTCCCCTGGATCGTTCCGCTCATCTCGCTCTTCCGCAGGGAGCGCGCCATGTTTATGGACCATGTGCGCCAGGAAGAGTTCGTGCGCCAGAACAATCTGGATTGGATCATTGTGCGCCCTTCACGGCTCACCGATACAGCCAGAGTCGGCGTATACCGGGTCGGTGAACATCTCTTCATCAGCCCCAGAGCGCACATTTCGCGAGCCGATGTCGCCGACTTCATGCTCAAGCAGGTACACGATGACGCCTATATCCATAAAACGCCACGCCTGAAATACTAAAACGTTTGGTGTGAATTAGAAAGGAGAAACACATGTTTGAGGCAACCTTCAGGATTTCTGCCCAGGTCAGAAGCGACGCGCAGGGGTAGCGCCTCTTCCGCATCACCGAGCGTGAAGCACCCGCCAGCGACGCGGAGTTCCTGTCCCGCCTGGCAACGATATACCAGGAGAAGGCCTTTACGGCATTACAGCCAGGGGACGACCTGACGGTCGCGGTGCGGCTCGACCTCCCGCCACGGGAGGTCGAGCGAACCGTCCACCTGCGCGAGGACCGGCTCTTCGAGGGGCAGGGTCTATCGGAGCCAACTGCGGACCCGTTTCCCCTCATGCAGGCGTTCTACGAGCCATTTATGCAGCGGGTGAAACCAGGCGATGTCTTTACGCTCGCCTTCCGCGTGCAGCGCTCCTGACGATTGGATGCGGGGCTCTCCTGACATCCCAGACATAGTTGATTTCTCTACCGTAGTGTTCATAGATCTACGCACGGCGTGCTACAGCAGTTTGTTCCGTTGCACAGCATTTTCAAGGGCTTTCACAGAGACGCTCTGCACCTGTCTGAATGTGGCGAGTGGTGTGAGTATGTTGAGTATGCCTGGAAAGGTCTTCCTGGCTTTCGTCTTCCGTTTTCGACAGATGGCAGCCGTGCAATGCCGGGCTTCCTGTGCGATTGAAGCCGTCGGCACAGGCCCCAGACATCGGGATGTTTGTGCGCATTCCAGCTCAGGGAGCGATGGTGTCACATCAATCGCAGAGTCATAGCGAGACACCTCCAGCTTCCGGTTAGCTCTTTTTCAGCCCTACGCTTCAGAAGCGATAAAAATGACGCGCGTTTTCTGCCCACAGCTTGTGCTTTTCCCCAGGGGAGAGATGCCGGGTGAGTGAATCGAGCGTCTCAATCCATCGGTCATAGGAGGAGGCAAGCAAGAGGACAGGCCAATCGCCTCCAAACACGACCCGATCTTCCCCAAAAACCTCCAGCGTGTAGGCGACGTAAGGAGCAAGATCGTCTGGAGTCCAGCGCCGAGGGTCGGCTTCTGTGATGAGACCGCTGACCTTACACCAGACGTTTGGCAATGCGGCAAGTTGAGCCAGGTGTTCGCGCCAGGGATCGAGTACATGCTGTTTTATATCTGGCTTTCCCAGGTGATCGAGAATAAACCGGGTATCAGGACACTTGCGCACCAGTTCAACAACGGAGCGCAGTTGCCAGTGCCGGATGCACAGGTCAAACGATAGACCATACTCCGCCAGCAAGCGCACACCCTCGACAAAATCGGGACGAAGGCAGAAATCGGGTTCAGCTTCGTCCTGAATATTGCGCCTCACTCCTTTCACGAGCGGCGAAAGGGCGACCAGCGCTTCCAGGTACCCGCGTACTGATGTTCCTAGCTCGACCGGCGCCGCGGCAACAATGGCCTGCAAACATGTCTCCTCTTGGGCAAGCTCCACGACGTGGTACGCCTCGCGAAAGGCCCACCGTGGATCAACCCCCACCTCGACATAGACCATCCCGACGATGGGAAGACGCCGGGTTTGCTCGCGATACTGCTGCAAGCCAAAGGTCCGGCGTAAGGTAGGAACGTCCTCCAGCCAGGGCATATTGAATATATCGGGATACCAGAGATGCACGTGAGAATCAATAATGGAGATCTGTTCGATCATGAGACTCCCTCTCTTTTTTTATGCCCGGTAAATGGTATCAAGTTCAGCCCACAGTTCCTCAGGAACAGATAGCTGAGCCAGCCTCAGTGCCTTTAGCGCGGGTACGTGCCTGGCCCCTTTGCCAGCAGACCGCTCCCATAGGGGGCAGCGTTCACAGCCGCGACTCCCCGGCGCACGCACAGCTCCCACAGTGGTTCAGCCTCCCGGTTGAGGAGCGTGAAGCGGTTATGCGAAATAGCCGCCTCAAAGAGACCAGTTTCGACAAAGCGCATCATCAAGTCAATGGGACCACCGGCAACTCCCAGGTGTGCAATCAAGCCCTCATCTTGACATTGCCGCAGCGCCTCGACCGATCCACCCGGCTGCATGGTCGCTTCAAAAGGGATGTGTTCCGGGTCGTGGAGATACACCAGTTGCAATTGTTCCAACCCCAGCAGGCGCAGGCTGCGCTCAATGCTGCACCGCATCTGTGCGCCGGTAAATGCTCCAGTCTGCAAATCGCGGTCGGCCTTCGTTGCCAGCACGAAGCCGCCGGGAAGACCACCCATCTCTCTCAGGACGATGCCGATGCGTCGCTCGCTCTCACCGTCGCCGTAGGAAGCTGCCGTATCCAGGAAGTTGAAAGGACCAGCCAAAACCGCGCGAACTGTCGCCAGGGCGCGCTCTTCGGAAACCTCGTAGGCGAAATCCTCCGGTATATTCCCCAGTGGGGCCGCGCCAATACAGATGGGGGTTACGTGCAAACTGGTCGAACCAAGCGGACGTAGCGCGAGCGAACCGGAAGCATCTGGTTGAGAAGGCACAGGTTATTTTCTCCTTCTATGTTGAAAGGCTTATTTCGCTGTCCAGCCGCCATCGATGACGATGGCTGAACCTGTTACGAAGGCCGCCTCGTCCGAAGCCAGGTACAGCGCGGCATAAGCGATCTCATCTGATTGGCCCATACGCCCGATGGGCTGGCGTGCGTGCAACTGTTGGCGCACCTCATCCTCGTGTCCGGCGAAGTTGCGGGCGAGATAGCCCTCGACAAAAGGCGTCTGAACCGTGCCGGGGCAGATGGCGTTGCAGCGAATGCCTTGCGTGGCGAAATCGATGGCAATCGAGCGTGTGAGCGCCAGCACCGCGCCCTTACTGGCACAATAAGGCAAACGCCGCTCGATACCGATCATGGCCGCGACAGAGGCCATGTTGATGATCGTGCCTCCATGTGGCGATTGTGCCAGCATCTGCCGCACCCCCTCGCGCGCGCAAAGAAAGACGCCGCACGCATTCACTCGCATAAGACGCTCCCAGTCCTCGAGACTGGTTTCCAGGAGAGAGCCGACGTGGCTGATGCCTGCATTATTAACCAGGATATCGAGCCTTCCTTCGAGAGCGGCGACCTGCTCTATGGCAGCCTTCACCTGGGACTCTTCGGCAACGTCAAGCGATTGTACCCTCGCGCTCCCTCCCGTTTCCTGAATCTCACCGGCAACTCGCCGCGCTGCATCTTCTCGCACGTCAGCAAGCACGACATGCGCGCCCTGCTGCGCGAAGAGCCGTGCGATAGATTCTCCGATGCCCGAGCCGGCTCCCGTCACAAAGGCGATTTTCTTCTCCAGGCGAAACACCGCAGTCACCTTCCTTTCTTCCATCAGTCACTATGGAACACTTCCTTCATCGTGGCCCACCACTCGCCGGGCGCGCGCGTCTCCAGCGGCACCTGCATCGGCTCGGTCAAGGTCCACCACTCGCGCGTTTTCGGGTCAGTAGCCATCTTCGCCATATCAGCCTCGAAATCGTCACCGATGTATTCAAAATAGGCGAAGAGCCGCGCGCCGTGACGAAAAATGCTATAGTTACGCATATTGCAGGCTGAAATCGTCGCCAGCACTTCGGGCCAGACGGCGACGTGCAGGCGTTCGTATGCCTCGATCTGGTCGGGCTGAAGCCCGATAAGCTGTCCAAACCTGCGCAAGGGCTATCTCCTTTCATTCGCCCATTCCGACCCATCTGGATAGGAATAGGCAGCTATCGACGCGGGGTACATCGTGATGCTATAGCCGGGAGCTTCCGGTGGGACATAACGACTCTGCTTGATGATGACAGGGTGAACAAATGGCTCATGCAGGTGGGGGGTATACTCGATCATGCGGTTCTCGAGCGAGCCGCTAATGGCAATATAGTCGAAAATCGAGAGGTGCTGCACGTATTCACACAGGCCAACGCCGCCCGCGTGGGGGCAGACCGGGATGCCGAATCGCGCGGCCATCAGGAGAATCGCCAGCACCTCGTTGACACCACCGACGCGACAGGCATCGATCTGGCAGATGCCGATAGCGTCGGTCTGAAAGAGCTGCTTGAAGATGATGCGATTCTGCACGTGCTCGCCGGTCGCAACGCGAACCGGCGCAACGGCGCGCGCGATGGCGGCGTGACCGAGAATATCATCTGGACTGGTGGGCTCTTCGATCCAGAGCGGGTCGAAATCCGCCAGGGACTGCATGGCGGTGATGGCTTCATTCACCTCCCACACCTGGTTGGCATCGATCATGAGGGTACTCTCCGGCCCAATCTCTTCACGCATAATACGCGCGCGGTGCAGATCGCCTTCCAATCCCAGGCCCACCTTCAGTAGTGGCTTGCCTTCGACTTTGGCCCACAGGTCCCATACCGCGTTGACGATGGTGGCGGTCGCCATGTGAATGACGCCCTTCTCCGGCCCGATCCAGCGCAACTGGCTGTCGCCGGTAATGAGTACGGTTCTCCCATGAAGATCGAACAGTTCGCTGATATTCATGATGAGCCTCCATTCAGTCCGTCGATGATATCCCCCAGGGGGAGAAGGGAAGGACATTTTCGACCTCTACTCCTTTGCTTGTTTGCTGTAGGCTGCGAAAAGGCGCAGGTGGCGCAGGAAATGCGACTTGAGATTGGCAGCATAGGCTTCAGGATGGCTATGTAAGACCTCCATCATCCCGTCATAGAAAAGGCTGCGCCCACTGGAATCTTGCGCCGTCAAGACTGAGCCAAAGGTGACATGCAAGATCTGGCGAGCATCGAATTGGTCAAGCAGCATGGGAACTGCTCTATCTGGCATGCCCGCAGGAGAGGGGGCGCGATCAAGCTCTGCCGAGACATGATAGCTGGAGCGGTCCATTTCATACCTCTCAAGCGAGAAGGCATAGATGTCACGCAGTAAATCAGGCTGCACCTGGGCGACCGTCCGTAACGCTTCGAGATAACTGGTGCCCGCCGTCTTGAGATGCACGAGGCCCCGGGTCTCTCGTGCCGCGATCTCGTAGATGCTGAATTTGTCGGATCCTGAGTGCAGGCTCAGCTTATACGGCCCAAAGGTGCGCGCAATGGCTGCATGGATGGCAAAGTCTGCTGTGAATGCGGCGAGATCGCCAATGTAGTCCACCCCCTTCTCAAAGCGCCCAACGTAACGCGGCGCGAGGCTCACCCACTGAACTCCTAGTCGGCGCAACTCGGTTGCCAGGTACACGTGTTCGGCGGGGGTCGTTGGCGTCTCAGTCTCGTCAACCGAGATCTCAACCTCCCAGGCACGCCCGGAACTAACGGTGGCCAGATGACGATAGAGCCGGGCGACATGAGCAATGGCGCGCCCATACTTGACACTGGCACGCACAAGGGTTTCTCCGTCGAACTGGAGAACCCGTCCCTCAACATACTGAGGAGCCAGATAGCGTGCCAGCAGATCCTCAGGGGAATCTTCCAGCGCGGCCCAGGGGAGCGCTTCGAACTTTTGATGCAGCGCGGCAACAGGCGCTGTATCTGCTGTGTTATCGACATGCTCTCCAGGATCAAAGGTATAGAATGTGTAGCCAGCGGCCACGCAACGATCAATATCGTCAATGGACTTCAGGTGATCTGCATCAGCAGCAAAGCCAGCACGCCAGCCCTCGGCAAAGACGCCCCACATGGCGTCATCGAATACCTGTTGTGGACTTCGCCCGGTGCGGGTCATCTCGCGAATTGATTGCTGTGCAGGAATCGGAGCGATATGCCCGCCTGCTTCTCTGAGCGCACGCAGATGTCCCGGGGTTGCTATACCGAGGCGATCCCCAAAACCGGCACTTGTTCCGAGTCCCAGTGTGGCCGGATTCAACCAGGAAAGCTCGCTGCGCAGTGTTCTGGCATTGTGGCTATCGAGCGGTCCAACCAGCATCGTCTGGGCGCCCCCGCTGGCCTCTCCTACGAACTGTTCTAACAACCTGGATGCGGGTGGGGCAAGAATGACCAGTTGGCGCTGCCCCGGCTTCGGCTCAGCGAGTGCGTAGGTCAACTCCCCTTGTTGGGTGACCGAGGAGGGGTAGACGCGCAACTCTGTGAAAATCTGGTGCGTTCTGTCGCTCAGCTGCATTTCCGTGTTGTCTCCTTTTATCTAGATCACTGGAAACCCCCTGATTTGCTGAAAGCGCAATACTAGATACTGATAAGGCCTTTAATCATGACGCTATTAGCGCCGATCCATTGTGGAAACGCATCCGCAGCCGTTTCGAGCGTGGCGCGGTCGGTAATCCAGGGGGCTAGATCGAACTCGTCCGCTTGAAGGGCAGCGATGATGTGGTCAAAATCGGTGGCCAGGGCATTGCGGCTGGCCAGCAATGTCACTTCACGACTGTGAAAAAGCGGGTCAGAGAAGGTAATATCTCCCTGGGATAATCCAACAAAGATCACTCGTCCCCCATAGCCTACGTAGGTGAAGGTGGCTTGCATCGATTGAGGACTACCGGTGGCATCGAAGATTGCTGTGGGGAAATCATCGCCCAGGAGGCGCTCTAGAGCCTTGACTACTGGCTCGCGTCCATCGATACACGTGACCGCGGGCCACAGGTTCTGGCAAAAGGTCAGCCGTTGATGGCTGATGTCTGTCACGATTACTCGCGCACCCATCAGAAGCGCAAATTGTGTGACGGCCAGGCCGATCGGGCCAACCCCGACTACGAGCACTCGC
>DAHVFL010000103.1 GCA_027316975.1 Chloroflexota bacterium
CATTTATACCGTCATCTTCGCGCTGCTGGTACCCCTGGTCGGTTTCTCGGCGTACCGGCTGGTTGGGGGAAACGAGCTGGCGCTCTCAGTTCCCGTACTCATCACCATTGCCGCCATTTACGCCACTACAGTCTATACGATGCTGGCGCTTTTCCAGCGTTATACTCCCTTTGCGTATCTCGGCATAGCAGCGCTGGCGGTTGCTGATCTGGCGCTTGCCGGTGCGCTCCAACTCGGTTTATGGTGGTGGCCGAGTATGTTGATGATACTGGCGTTGATCGGGCTGGTATCCATAGCGCGTTCGCCCCGCATAAGCCACATTTTCGATGGCAATCGAGCCATTTTGCGCGCGCCGGTGCGTGTTTTCATGTACGTGTTCGTCGTAATGGGTATGCTGGGTCTGGTATTCGTTACCCTGTATGCGGTTTTCGAAGACAGTTTTTCGCAATACCACCTCGCCGAGGTAGGCTATGCAATTCTCTGCCTTTCTCTGCTGTGCTTCGTTTGGAGCGCCGGCAGATTCTGGCTCTCCAGGCGCACACGCGGCGTCATTAGCCTCGCTTTTCTGTTTCTCGTTTCCGTACTCGCGTTTTGCTACGCCTTGCAGTTCGATGCCACCGGCTATGCGCTGGCACTCACCATCGTTGCCCTGCTCTACGCGGGTATCAGCCGCTTTGCTGTGCAACTCATGCGACCCTTCGGCGCGCTGGAACTGCAGCTTGACTGGTTGGCGCTGGCGCTGGTTCTACTGGTGCCGTTCATTGCATCGCCACTCTTACCCTTACAACTCGCGCAGGTATCCACACCCGGCGCAGCATTTTCGGCAAGCTGGCAAACGTTCGCCGAAGTGGGGGCTATAATAACAGGTCTCCTGCTCGTACTTAGTATCGTTTTCAAACGCGCAAGATACGATGCTGTTCCCCGGCAATCCGCGTGGCGGTGGCTGCTGTTACCCGGCGCCTTCTTGTTCACCTGCGCCTATAGCCTCGTCATTCTGGCTCTGCATCTCAGCCCGGTGTGGTCGTTCCTGGGAGCATCCGTAGCGTTCATGGTGGGAGCAGTTCTCGTTCGACAACGCATCGATGGCGCACGGGCTGATCCGCTGGATGTAAGCGCCCTTTACACCATCCTCATCACGCTGGGTTTAAGCCTGAATGTAAGCTCGGAAATAATGGGCGGGCTGCTGCTTTTCTTCTTTGTAGCAACCTATAGCGTGCTGCTGTACCAGCGCCGCGCAGGCTGGCTTTTTGTGCCAACCGTCTTCGCCCTCCTCGCCATACCGGCGCTCTTAGACCATCTCATCGTTCTAGCGCTCCCCGGTATCACATTTCCGCTGGCCGCAGTAGTCATTCGACATCTTTTTCCGAAAGAAGCAGTCCGTTCGCGCATACACCTTGCAACCGTTCAATGGCTCGTGAGTCAGTGGGAGTGGCCTCTGCTGGTTGTTGGATTTGTTTACGCGGGAATAGTCGGAATACACGATATAAGTTCTTCCACCTGCACGATTCAACGTATCCTGGCCATACCATGCCCGACCGCGATAGAACTGGCCCTTTTCGCGTTGTCATGGTACGCATCCGCCGAGCTGGCGCGTGTAAAAGGCTGGCTCATACCGGCGTTGGTCTTCGCCACCGGCGCACTATTGCTCCCTACCAATTCATTCTGGGCGCTCGTCGTATTAGCGCCAACGCTGGCTATACTGGCGGTCGCTGCGCGCCGCTTTGCCGGCAATGCCTGGTCAGCGCCGCTTGCCATCCTCGCGCTGCTGGCTGGCATCATGACGGGGTATACCGGCTTTACGCAGCAGCATCTTGAGGCAGCCGCCATAGCCTTACTCGCCTTTGCCATTCTCTCTTACGTGATCGGCATCGTCGAAGATACGACTCTGCCCATGTGGATAACGCCGTTTTTCGCCACATGGTCGGTGATTGTCTCGGCAGGGTTCCTAAACGACCTCTTCCGACCGCCTGTAGTGGCGCTTCTAGCCGCCACGCCGGGTATAGCCGTCTGTCTCTACCGGCGCGCACACGCTTCAACAGGTCGTCCGCACCTCACCCTCTCTGCTTTACCACTGTACGCGACTGCGTTCTTGTCCGCGTTGCTCACGGGTGTCTATGGCTCCATTTCAAATATCAACGTACCATTTTATGGCGCAGTGCCTGATGTAATGCTTTTGTTCGCGCTGGCCTCCTTTGCAGTTTTACTGGTTGAAAAGCGTCCCGCCTGGCTCTGGCTTACAGGCGGATTCGCAGCCTGGGGAGTGGTCCTGGCATCGCAATTGACCCCTGTCTATGTTGCTGGCATTGGCGCGGGCGCGGCTGCTATCGGCCTGATTGCTGGCCGGGTCATACGCATCTCGCCTGAGAGAGTAAACAGAACAACGCCGGCGTCACTTTTCGCGCAATTCGCCTGGAGCTGGCCGTGGTACGCAACTACCTTGCTGGCGGTGTTATTCACCGGTTTCTGGCAGCAAAGTAATGCAGCGCAGGCGACCAGCATTGGCTACAGTATGCTCGGCTTCACAGCAATTGCGCTGGTGATACTGCTCGTAGAACGCATACCGGAACTGCTGATTTTCCCGGCAGGATGCGCGGCAGCAACCATCTGGTTGTGGTATCCTCAAGCGGATATCAGGTCGCTACTTATCGCCTACACGGGACTGTGCGTGCTGGTTTTCGCGACACAGTTCATCTGGCGGGTCATACCCCCTGCGAAAGGCTGGCTGGCAGCAACCACTTTACACGAAGCGCTGGGTATCGGCGGCCAGGCAGTGGTAGTACTGGTTATCCTCTTCCAGGGTGGCTTCTCTGGCAACGCGGAAACGCTGGCGCAGGTGGGCGCGGGAGCATTACTGGTACTTACAGCCTTGATTTTCGTCTATGGCTGGCTGCGTCCTCTTACCGTAGCGTTATCGCTGCCACTGCATTTAGAGGTTAGCAGCAGATTGAAGTGCATACAGACCGCTAAAGAGGCGCAACGCCGGTGCTATTATATCGCGGGGCTGCTGCTTTCGCTGGTGGTTAGCTGGGAACTGGCGGCATTTCACCAGATGAGACTGGACGTGCTGTTGCTGGCACCCGCCAGTTACCTCACGATTATCGCGCCCTTCCTCCTGCGTGAGAGCGTTATGAGAGAACGCGGCGTTCTCGGCCACATGGTGGCGGTGCTGGGCGCGTGCCTGTTGCTCTTACCCGCGCTGTGGTTCAGTTTCAACGATGGTAACTTCTTACCAACCGCTATCCTGCTGGGTGAGTCCCTGGCCCTGTTGATACTGGGCATGATTGCCCGCGTGCGCATCTTTATCCTGAGCAGCGCGGGCCTGGTCATCGCGGGAACGCTGCGGGCGCTCTTCCTGGCGACACCGCCTTCTCTCACATTGATGCTCACCGGCGTTACGCTGCTGGTGATCGCAACGGCGTTGATCTTGACGCGGCACAGGTTGCAGATTGTCTGGAGGCAGTGGGAGTAAGGCATAATACGTGCGCGCGGAGCATGGCGACCGCGAGGGTCGCCACTACCATACACGATGAAGCGGTGTCTATACTGAGTATGGTAGTGGCGACCCTCGCGGTCGCCATGTGTCACGTGCTTGCCATGCTCAGATACTGGCAACTTTCAACGTGTGGTATGATGTGTGCAATTCTGTTAGAGGAGGGATATATGGAGCTTTCACTACGGCTAGATACTTTGGGGATGGTGGAGGTGCGCTACTTACGCGGGAGAGAGCGCTTCCGTGACTGGCCTCCATTCCTGTTGTTTGCAGCCTCCAGGCAGGCACGAGTACTGGCCTATCTTTCACGCGAGACGCTTGAACAATTGCATACGCAAATCCTGGCGGTGGAGGAAGCCGCCGGTCTGGGTATAGATAGTGATGATGAAGATGAGGACGATGATGATAGCGATACAGATGACGCGCGCGATGCCGAGAACCCGAACCAGCTCGAGGATAACACGGCGCTCTCGCCTGCCTTCGCGCAGGCGCTCGAACGCTTGAATGACCTGGCGCGGCAGCGACTGCCGGAGGTGGGCAGCAATCCGAACCCACATCCGACCAGTGAAGAACTGATTGATAATGGTCTCGTGCTGGGCGATGAAGATGACGCGCTCGAACAACTCCAGGATGCCCTGATGCAGATGATGGAGGTAGTGCGGGAACTGGCCGAGGAACTCTCCACCGACGCGCTGAAACTCACCAGCCGCCTGCGCTGCGTGCGCACTGATATTTTCTTTACACAATCTGAACATGAAGAGAGCGAGGTCGCGGACGCACTAAACGAAGATGAAAATGAAGCAGAGGACAGCCCTCTACTTGACCTGGCTCTCGTCTTGCGCCTCTTTGAAGATGGCCGCTCCAAAACCGACGACCTGCCGGCGGTCGAACTTCAACTGGATGTAGATGACTTTGAAAGGCTCCACGAAACGCTAGACATAGCGTTAGAACGCGAACGGCGCAGCCGCAGACGCCGGGGATAATTCAACTAATAAGGAAGTTAGAGTATGATCAAACCGATTATTCACCAGGAATTTGACCCCGCCAACGATATCCTTTCCTATTATACATATGATACGCTCACACAGATTCTCCATGATCTTATCGCGGCTTATCCTCACCTGGCGCAGCTCGAATCTATCGGAAAAAGCTACGAGGGGCGCGAGTTGTGGCTGGTGACGCTCACCAACTCTGCTACCGGGGCGGCTATCGATAAGCCCGCTTACTGGATCGATGCCAATACACACGCTGGTGAAGTGACAGGCTCAACGGTGGTACTGTATACGATCTGGTCGTATCTCACCTCCTATGGCTCCGATGAGAAGGTAACGAAAGTGCTGGATCGCTCCACGATCTACCTGTTGCCTCGCATCAGCGTGGATGGCGCGGAAAAATATCTTACGTCACCCTACTACCTGCGCAGCAGCACGCGCCTGCACCCCAACGAGGACGAATGCGACGGGCTGTATCCCGAGGATATCGACGGCGATGGACACATCCTGGACATGCGCATCAAAGACCCCAACGGGCCATGGAAACGTTCGGAAAAAGACCCGCGCATCATGCGCCGCCGCGATATCGACGAAGAAGGCGGCGAGTATTACCAGTTGCTCACCGAAGGCTTGATTCGCAACTACGATGGCTATACCATTCCCATTGCGCCGCCCCGCGAGGGCATGGATATCAATCGCAACTATCCGTATGAATGGGCACCGGAAAACGTCGAATCAGGCTCCGGCCCCTATCCCTTTTCGGAACCGGAGACGCGCGCGGAGGCGGAGTTCTGGCGCACGCACCGCAATATCAACGGGGTGCTGACCTACCACACCACTTCGGGCGTGATCCTGCGTCCGTATGGCACGCAGTCGGACGAGAACATGCATACCGATGACCTGGACGTGTATAAGCTGATCGGCGAACTTGGCACGAAGTATACAGGATACCCCAGCGTTTCGGTTTATCATGGATTCCGCTACCACCCCAAAGAAGTAATGCATGGCGCGATGGATGATTTCGGCTATGACCATCACGGTTGGTTCGGCTTCACTACCGAGCTGTGGGATATGCAAACCGAGGCAGGCATTGGGCCACGCGATTTCATCGGCTGGTTTCGCTGGCACCCCGAAGAGGACGACCTGAAGCTTATGAAGTGGAACGACGAGGTCATGGGCGGCGAGGCCTTCGAGAACTGGCGGCTATTCGATCATCCCCAGCTTGGCCTGGTCGAAATCGGCGGCTGGAAGGGCAAGCTCTACGAGCAGAACGCGCCGCTCAAATACCTGCCCGGCATGTGCAAGAAACACAGCCGCTTCACGCTGTCACACGCCTCGCTCAACCCCTATTTGAGCCTGCGCACGCTCGATATCAATCGACAGGGCGAGAACATTTATCGCGTGGTGGCCATCATCGAAAACAACGGCTTCCTGCCAACCTACACCAGCCAGAAGGCGTTGGAGCGCAAGGACACGCGCCCCATCGAGGCCACACTGCAACTGCCCGAAGGCGTCAGCCTCATCACAGGAGACCGGCGACAGGAACTGGGGCAGCTCGAGGGACGTTCCAACAAAATCTGGAACTGGTGGAGCGGCGCATCTCCCACCGACAACCGCCGCAAGATCGAGTGGGTCTTCAAAGCCGCGCCCGGTTCGAGCGTCGAACTGACGGTGCGCGCGCAACGCGCCGGCGTGGTGCGTCACACAATTACGCTGGAATAGGTATAAAAGCGGGTAAAGTCAGGATTCTCACACGTCTCTGAACTCAAATGCAACAATTCCTTTTGTTGCTATTGTAACTCATGAGATTAATATTTGCTTAAAGATTCACATTCCTCATTAGAAACACGGTTTGTTAAGCTCTTCTTCTGGTATACTCTACTATGAGAAGCATAGATAAGCCTGTTCGATTGTCACTTTTTTGTAGCTGAGCCGTGTATTACCTGTAGCTATTTCAAACCGTCTGATCGTTTAGGAGCTACTTTTGCATGTATCTTCGAGTATCTACCGTGTTACATGTGCGTACTGACCTACGGATGAGTTTATCGCCATTCTCTATGAGGAGGAAACAATGGAGTCACGCAAATATACTGGCCGCGCGCGCGGATTGGCCGCTATGAGTCCCGAACGCCGCCGCGAGATTGCCAGCAAAGGCGGGCGCACCTCACAGGCGCGAGGCACCGCGCACCAGTGGACAGCCGAGGAAGCATCCGCCGCCGGTAAAAAAGGCAGCGCTCGCTACGCTATGAGACGCGGTGAGAACGTCTGAGCTTCAATGATCGACACCTTCAATTCCCTCCATAGCTACATGATCGCCGCAAGCGGCGGCCCAGCGCAGCACTTCCGCCGCCAGGTAGAGCGAGCCGGTGGCGCAGACCAGATCGGCGCTTTCGGCGAGGTCCGCGGCAAGGTTCATGGCAGCGTCGCTTGTTTCAGCGGTGTATACCTGCACGCGAGGCGCGTATTGCGCGAAGAGTGCCTGAAGCTGCTCGATGGAGGCAGCACGCGGATTAGCCATGCGGGTCAATATGACAGCATCTATGGCTGATAATGCCTGCGCAATGCCTGGCAGGTCTTTATCGCGTGCCACTCCCAGCACGACGAACAGGCGATGCCAGTGGAATGAAGATTGCAGGGCAAGCAACAATTTTTGCATTGAGTCGGTGTTATGCGCTCCATCAACGATAATAGTAGGGTTACGCGCCACCACTTCGATACGCGCGGGCCAGACTATACTGCGTAACCCCCGGCGCAGCGCGTCTTCATTCCAGGCTACTCCTTTTTCGCGCAGCGTTTCGAGCGTCGCCAGCGCGAGGGTAGCGTTTTCCAGTTGGTGTTGACCGGCGAGAGGGATTTCGAGACCGCTATACACTTGCTCAGGCGCGAAAACGGTGAAGCGCTGAAATTCAACGGCGCGTTCTTCCAGCGTATAGCGGTAGCTGAGAGGTGGCACTAGTCCGGCATCCACTTCGGCCTGCGCGGGATCATCTCCCAGCGCGCCCACGCGCACCAGTTTTGCCTGTCGCGCCTGGGATACAGCGGCGATGGCAAGTAACGCTTCGGGAGACTGGGCCGAGGTGGCAACTATGCCGCCTGTTTTGATGATCCCCGCCTTTTCTGTGGCAATTTCGGTCAGTGTGTTTCCCAGTATCTGCATGTGGTCGTAGCTGATCGAGGCAATCACAGAGACGAGCGGCTGCGTTACGTTGGTGGCATCCAGCCGCCCGCCCAGACCCACTTCTAAGACGGCGTGTTCGACCTGCTGGCGCGCGAAGTAGAGTAGAGCAAGGGCGGTGGCTACTTCATAGGTGATGTAGGAGCCAAACTCATGCAGCCGCTCGATCTGCTCGACCGCCGCGCGCAGTTCAGGCACCATTCCGGCAACGTCCGCTTCGCTGATGAGACGCCCATTGACGCGCATCCGCTCGCGAAAGGTGTGCAGGTCAGGCTGCGTGTAGAGGCCGGTGCGCAGACCGGCTTCTCGCAAGACACGCTCGATAGAGGCGGCGGTTGACCCCTTGCCCTTGGTGCCAGCGATGAGGGTGCAGCTATAACGCTGCTGTGGATTGCCCAGCGCGGCCAGCAGGCGCGCCTCGCGGGGAAGATTCTCTTGCGGGGCGTGACTAAACGGGCCGCCGCGTTCAAAATCACTCAAGCTGTAGAGATAGGCTAAGGCTTCTTGATAGTTCATCAAAACCGTTGGTTCCCTTTATGTCTTTTTCAGTCAGTAGAGCCACGCACGATGGCATCGCTCATTTTGACTACGCGCATCATTTCGCGCACGTCGTGGACGCGCACAATATCGGCTCCCTGCGCGATGCCGAGCGCAACGGCTGCCGAGGTGCCTTCTACGCGCTGCTCCGGCGGCAAGCCGCCCAACACCAGACCAATAGTGGATTTGCGCGACACGCCCAGCAGGATGGGACGCCCAAGCGCGCGCAACTCGCCCAGACGCCGCAAAAGGGTCAAATTTTCCTGTGGCGTGGTGCCAAATCCGATGCCAGGATCAATGATGATGCGCTCCCACTCGACGCCTGCGGCCAACGCCATTTCGATGCTGCCTGCCAGAAAGCGCATCACATCGCTGACAATCTCGCGCTTCTCAACGCCGCGCATGTTTGCCATCAAGATGACCGGCACAGCCCGTTCACTTGCCAGCGCGGCCATTCCCGCGTCATGACGTAAGGCCCAGATATCGTTGATGATAGCAGCTCCGGCATCCAGAGCCTGTCGCGCCACTTCGGCCTTGTAGGTGTCAATCGAGATAATCATGTCAGCAGGCAAGCAAGAGCGTAACGCCTGTATTACGGGAATAACACGCGCCAGTTCCTCTTCTAAGCTCAAAGGCGCGAAGTTTGGGCGCGTCGACTCGCCGCCCACGTCAATCATCGTCGCGCCTTCCGCCACAAAACGCTGCGCCTGGTCAACGGCGCGGGCGGTGATCTCCGCGGGCGTCAGGTTTGTACCGGCAAGCCCATCACCGGCGAAAGAATCTGGCGTCACGTTGATGATGCCCATCACGTAGGTTTGTTGGCCCCATTCCAGGCGGTGGTTGGCCCATGTTGTCGCAGGCAGCGGCGCTGGCATTATTTTCTCCTGACCTATGTGGAATTCCCGTCTTTGTATATCTTTTATATATGCGCAGACGAACAGGACGGGACACCTGATAAATTTTACCAACTACAGTCGGTTATGTCTTGTCACCCTGAGCGCAGCGAAGGGTCTGACTGGCCGGGTACCGAGATCCTTCGCTGCGCTCAGGATGACATTACCGGTGTTGATTGGTAAAATTCATCAGGGGGTGTCGTTACTTTGATAGCTGTCCAACCAGGTAATCAGCGGCTTGTCGCGCTAAAACTATGCCCGGCAGGACGCCGTGGGCACCCAGACCCTCGATAGCAACGCCCGGCACGACTTCTTCGACTACGCGCATCGCGGGAATCAGGTCGGCTGTCACATACAGGTCTACTGCCCAGCGATGAGTGGGGCCTGTGCCTCGCAGTTCAGGCACCCAGCGGCGCGTCGCATCGGCCAGTCGTTGATAGTATGCGTTATCATTTTTCGTCATCCCGGCCTTGCCGTAACGACCGCCACTCACGCCCAGGCGACCATTCCCCGGTCGATAGTCGGCATAGGTATAGGGAGATGCGTCCCAGAACAGGGGAAAATCAGCGGGGAAATCGGCTTTGAAGGCGAGCGCGTAAATACGCGCATTTGCCGCTACCGTCGGCCCGACACAATTGACGAGCGCGCGTGCTTGCATTGCCAGTCCACCGGCCAGCGTTACCTGCCAGTAAGCTGCCCGCCCCTGTCCCTTCACTGCTTCATATCCTGTAACACGCGCCTGGCCCACTATTTGTACGTTGTAATCTTTACGCGCTCGCCGCGCAAGGTACGCCAGCAGCGTCAAGGGTTGGATACGCCCTTCGTCCGGCAGCCACATGGCGCTGACTACTGGTTTCGTATCGAGCCGTCCCCGCGTGGCCTCGTTCACCTGCGCGGGTGTCCATAACTCTGCGCGCAATCCCGACTCTACGCGCAATTGCGTCTCGCGTTCCAGCTTATACGCGGCGCGTTTGCTCGTCGCCATATTGAGCGCGCCCGTTTTGCGCACAGATAGGAGCGTGCCGTCCTTTTGCCCCTCATCAATGAAGTCGTGGAATAGCGCCGTCGTCGCTGGATAGAAGTCGAGGGCGGGACTGGCGGGGTCTATTTCGGACATCGCCATATTGATGCCCGGCGTGAAAATACCCGCGTTACGCCCCGTTGCGCCACATCCCAGCATCTCCGCTTGCTCAAGCACCAGTACGCGCAGAGTCGCGTCCCGCTCGTTGAGAGCGAGCGCGGCGCTTAATCCCGCCACTCCGCCGCCAATCACCGCCACATCAACCGGTGACAGCGCCGTTTCTCGCAACGAAGGCAATTGAAGTTCAGCATAGACAGCCGGGTCAATATCTTGCCACCATGGAATGAGTTGTTGTAATGCATGAACCTTAACCGGTCTCGAAGGGGATGCGGTATTGGCGTTTGTACTCGATTGCATAAAACTCCCTTGTTAAGCGACCAGGGCGTGACAGAGCCGCCGCCCCTACCCTGCACGCATCGCGTACTCGCGCAAATAATAAACTCTATCCATTTTACCCTTAATATTGTACCGTGGCAAATCTGCTGTTATACTATCCACAGGATTATTGTTTATCCATTTGTTTTGTTTCATATACCTTGATATAGAGCCATCAATTCATCGAGGAAGAGCATTTCATGAGAGACACAGAAAGAGAAGCGGCACTGCAACAGGGCCGCCGCAACAATACCATTACTGCGGCTAGACGCTGTCATGAATGTAACGAGGAAGCATTGGGGCATTGTCCCGATTGCCACAAGGGTTTCTGCCAGGATCACTTTCCCAAGCAGCAGCATTCTCCGTGCGCCGAAAATCAGATGCGCCTGGCGCAAACGCAGGTGTGTTATGTTTGTGGCAGGCAGGTCTACCCCGATCAGTGGTCGCTTTCGCGCACCTCGCATTACATAGATGAATTCCGTTGCAACGGGTGCGGTCGCCACGTCTGCGATGAGATGCATACGCGACGTAAGGCGGAAAACATTTCTATTATTCGCGAGGGCTTGCGCGGTCACCGCTACCAATCAACCACCCGTTATTGCGACCTGTGCTCTCCCTACTATCGCATTGGCGGCATAAAAGGGTTGACTCGCTGGGTAGTTGGCGTGGGAACGATTGTTGCAGGTGTGTTATTCTACCTGCGCCCCTGAAGATCATAAAGTTGAGGAGGAAAACAGCACGCGCTCATGCTGTGCTCATGCCATATGACAGTGATACCAGCTATTCAATCTACCCTCACGCGCTACCAGCCCGAGATAGTGGCGGAGATGCGCGCCGCGCTGCTAAAGGCCAGCGATATGGCAACCGTTGCGGGTGAAGGCTTCGATTTCTACGAGTACATGCGCTACCACCTGGGCTGGGTAGATGCAACATTCGCGCCCGTAGCGAGCAATCCTGGCAAACTCATGCGCCCGACACTGCTTTTGTTAGCCTATGAAGCTGCCGGGGCCAACGGACTGGTCGGCGACGCGCCCACCGATACTATTTACCTGGCTCGCGCCTTGCCAGCCGCCGCCGCTCTTGAACTCACGCATAATTTCACCCTCATACACGACGATATCGAAGATGGCGACGTGGCACGCCGGCACCGCGCCACGATGTGGAAATTG
>DAHVFL010000104.1 GCA_027316975.1 Chloroflexota bacterium
CTGTAGTAGTAGGTATTGCCCTGGTTGACGCCCGCGCCACTGTAGACGTGTTCTTCCAGCCCAAAGGCATAGACGGTCATGGTCGTGCCGGTGCTGTTGGTGCTACGACGCAGGATGCGGGTGCCCGAGGAATCATAGACGTACTGTTCCTGGTTGGTGGTACTGACGAACCATTTAGTCAACTGATCGAGCAGGTTATAGGAAAGCGTGCCGGTGGTACCGCCTGTGCTGCGGCTGGTCACGTTGCCGAAGGCGTCATAGCTGCTGCTGTAGTCGGCGGTCTTGCTCGTGTAGTTGGCACACGTCGCCCCGCTTGAGGTCGGATACAGGCCGAGGAGTTGGTGCGGGGCGCTGCTACTGCTGCCACAATAGAGATACTGCTCCTGGGTGCTACCCCCGTTAAGTGGTCCCTGGTAGAGCTGGCCCAGGTGCGTGTAGACGTAGCTGTTGCTGTAGCTGGCTCCGGTGAGGCCACTGGAGAGCGTGCCACTGCCGCAAGTGCCGTTGCCTGCTCCTGGCTGTGTGCCGGAGTTGCCCGCCCACACCAACCGGTTCTGTTCGTCATAGCAGAAGTTGGGGGTCTCCGTGCCACCCGATCCACTGACGCCGGGGACGGCGGCCTGCGTGGTGGTGAGACTGGTCAGGTTGCTGGCCGGGTCAAAGCTGCGACTCTGGCTGAAGATGGCGGCAGTGCCATTACCGCTGCCACTCTGCCAGTTGGCGGTAGCGGTAATGGGGCGCAGGTTGCTGTCGTAGCCGAACTGCTCGATGGCCAGCGCGCTGCTTGTGCTGGTCAGGTAGTTGATGCTGCTCACCTGCGCCTGCGGCGTGAAGCTGAGCGTGGCCAGGTCGGCCGTGCTGGCGCCGGTATCGCTCAGCCCGGTGAGCGCGCCCGTCGTTGCATCGTACACCCGCGTGGTGGTGTAGCCCTGCCCTGCCGGGTTGGTGCTGGTGGTGGTCGTCGTTATTTGGTTCGCGTCGTTGTAGGTATACTGCACCTTGTAGGTAGGCAGCGCGGTGGTGATGTTCCAGCCGCCCGGCAGGTTAGGAAAGCTGAGATTCTCGTTGACGAGTCGCCCGCGCGCGTCGTGTTGATACAGTTGGGAGACCTGCGCGCTCGTGCCGTTGGGGTACCAGGTAGTGGCGACACTTTTCGTGAGTCTGCCGACCGGGAAATCGGTACTACCCTGCGTTCCCAGCGTGGTGGTGTCATAAGTATTTTTGATATGCGCCGTCGCGCCCGAGGTGCAGGCTCCGGTAGCGCTTGCGGTGGGGGCCATATTTTGCACACAGCCCACGCGGCCCAGCAGATCATAGACATAGCCAATCGTGCGCGAGCCGGAGACATCGCTCAGCAGCTGTCCATTGGCGTCGTAGCTGTAGGTATGGTTCCCGCGGTCGGGGTCGGTGATGCCGGTCAATCGCCCCAGGTCGTCGTAGCTGGCGGTCGTGTTGGTAACGCTGGTGAGCGTCTGGCCGCTTTGCGGGGCCTGGTCTGTGACGGTCACGGAGGTGGGTTCATTGAGGACAGTGTACGTGATGGTTTTCAGTTCATTCACCGTGAAGGTCCCGCCGAATGTGCCGCTGTCCACCTGCACATAGGTCACGCGCCCCAGGGGATCGAGATAGCTGACGGTGGCATGGCCGTTGGGGTCGATGGCGGTAACGACGGCATACGTGTTGCTGTCGCCTGAGACGCTTCCCAGGCTGTAGGTGGTGCAGTCGGTATAGAAGTTGGAGAGCGGCGCGGGACACACCAGCCCCGGCTCCTGGTCAGGCAGTTGTGTTTGCCCGAAGTTGGGGTCTTTGATCGCCAGCACGCGGCCCAGCGCATCGTAGTAGGTGCCTGTGCCACCGGGCCTATTTCCCTGATAGTCAGTGGCTCCGGTGGGATCAATGAAGCCACTGCCGGCCGTTACCACAAACGGCAGGCTCTGGAAGGTGCTGTGTCCGGCATCGTTATAGGTAGTGAAGACAACGGTATCGTAGCCGCTGGTGGGGCCGGGGGTGCGTGTTTCGACGGCGCGGCCCAGGCTGTCGTAGAAGGTGCGCCCGGTCACCGTGTTGTACTGGTTGGAGACGGTATCTACCTCGTAACAGGGCAGCACGCTCCCACTCCCGCAGCTTGAGGTCGGTATGCTCCTGGTCGTGTAGCTCCCACTGGACAGGGGCAGTTGCGTCTGGACGGTCTCATTGCCGCTGCTATCGATGCTGTAGCTCGTGCTTGTCTGCTGACCATTGGCATCCACGACCAGCACAGGTAGAGCGGCCTGCGTGTAGTCAAAGGTGGTGGTGGAGCTTTGCCCGAAAGCGTTAGCGGGGGTCACCGGCTGCGCGTTGTAGCTATCATAGGTCGCGCAGGTCGTATAGCGGCTCTTACTCACGGTCCACGTGGTGGACATGACGTATGGGCGTGTACTGAGGGTACACCCATTGGCGCTGTAGAGCGAGCTATTGGCAGTCGCGACCCCATCGACGGTGGCGACCGGATTACCGTACGCATCGTAGCCGGTATACGTGGTGCTGATAGCTGCTCCGCGCGGTGTGATGCAAGTGGCGCTGCTGTAGGTACTCACCGTGGTCGGCCAGCCCGCCACCGGGACAGCAAACCCGGACGGGCCACCGTCATCATAGGAAATGTCCTGGCACTGGTAGATACGCCCACCCGCATCGGTTTCGCTGTGGGTGGCCTTGTTGACGACGTAGTAGGTCCACCCGTTGAGCGTCTGATCGTTGGCGCTATAGGACCAGGAGCGTGTCACGGCCGGGACGCTGCTGTTGCTGGTGCTGATCTGCTCCCGGGTCAGGTTGTGATAGCCCGCATGCAGACCGCTCCCTGTCCCGGTCCCGGGGGTATAGTCATCGTAGGTGTAGCTGGTGGTCACGGAGGGGCCGCTGCGGTTGCCTTCATAGTCGGTTGTCGTGCTCGAGAGGATCATGACATCACAGGCGGGGTAGGATGAGGCGCCGTTGGGCGTAGAACAGGCCGTGGCGTCGTTGGTGCTATTCTGGGGAGAGTCGCCATTTTGCGCATAGGGGCCAGGATAGGTGTTGACGGTTGCGCTGAGCAACCTGGTCGGGTCCTGGCTGCCGCCCTGGTAGCTCTCTCGTACCTGCAATTGCCCGGCGTCGTAGTTTCCGGCATCGGTCGCAGGTGTGTTCCAGCCTTCGGTGCTGAAGTAGTAGCTGTTGACCAGGTCTCCCGCCGGGGTTTTCACAGATACCTGGGCAAAGCCGCGAAACTCGGCATGGTAGTAGTCTCCCCAGTCGCTATCGAAACTGGCGAACCAGTTATCCCCCACACATTGATTTTCCTGTGCGTACTGATCAGGAGAGCACCAGGCCCCGCTGCCACTGTACACACCAGTGTTCGCCAGGCGATAGTAGGCATAGGTAGTCGTGGCTGCGTTGAGCGCCGAACTGTCCTTGCCCGAAGCAGTAATCTGCGTGACGACCTGCACGCTCCAGGCCAGGTCATTGGGATGCAGGTAGTTGCCCTGAAAACAGCGGAGTGACGGATCCGGGTTAGTGGCATTACTGCTGCAATACAGCGCATCGAAGCGGTCATCCGTGATAGTATTGCCGACCTTGATGGTAGGGGTCCCATCGCTATTACTGTAGGCAGTCGCGTAACTGATCCTTTCACCAACGCCGGTATTCGAGTCAAAATACGAGGTCAGATAGCTCCAGCTCGTAGCGTTCTGGAAATTTGTCTGTGGGTTGCCGACGGGCACTTGATGCAGGCTATCGTAGTAGATGTCACTGTAGGTGGTATACGCAAAGGTTATGCTTTTGCGAGCGTGATCGGTACCTTGTAAGTAGATGTGGGGCGTGATCGACGACAAGATGTGTTCGCCTGCGCAGTAGCCGCTGGTCAGCAAGAATGGGTCGGTGCACGAGGTAGAGGTAAACGGTGTGTCGGTGTACGCAAACGTGTAGGCATAGGCGGGATAGCTACCGGTGCCACTATCGGGTCCAATGTAGCTGGTGATACGATCCAGGGAAAAGGTTCCCATCACGTCGGGAGGAGTAAAGCCGCCGCTGAGCTGTACCGGATCATCGCAGCGCAGCGATGTCGTGGCCGGCGGCGCGCATGGCTCGTTGCCGCCAGGACCATAGGTGTAGGCGGTGGCCCAGGCGACCCCGCCGGACGTGTAGGAGAAGGGAGCGCGGTAAGTGAAATCGATGGTGCCTGCCGTCGAACTCAATGCCGGTGCAGTCACTGATGTGGCAGAACCGTAGGTGATCTGCCGTAGCACGGCATCACGCACTGTAGAGGTATTCGTACCTGGGCAGGGCTGGCTGGTCGAGGCGGGACTGCAATCTTGCAAATAGGTAGCCAGGATCATGCGGTATTGAGTAGCCGATGGCCCCTCGTTGGGCGCGACAATACGATCGACGTTCCACAGGTAGTTGTAGCGGGTGGTGCCGGAGACGGAATACTCCAGCGAGTCGGTGGTACAGCCCAGTTCGTAGAAGGTGCCGGAGGTGTCCCACACCCGGAAGCACGGCTGGCCGTTGGCGGTCACTTGCTGGATGCGCAGGTAGGAGAGATGTTCGGTAGAGTACAGACCGGTGCTGCTCTTGAAAATCAGGCGATCACTCACGTTGTCAACGCCGTTGATGAAGTACCAGTTCGTCGCGGTGGGCGTGGTGGGATAGGTCTCCATCGTAATTGAGCCCAGCCCGAGCGACCAGCCGTCCCCCTCGTCACTGGCCGGGGAGGTCGCGCTATGCCGGTTGTTGGGCCCCAGGCTGGAATAGCTCAGTGAGAGCTGTGGCGCGAAACCGCCAGTACCTGGCGCAACTTGCAGAGGGTAACTGTAAGTGAGCTGGCCGTTATTGCCCTGCGACTCGGCCACACGCGGGCTGGGGTCTCCCTGGTTCTGCGGATCAGCAAAGAGAGAAAATGGGCCAGGGCCGAACACGGAACTCAACGCGGTAAGCGTGCGCGCGGCGGGGTCATCACGCATAGCGATCACCAGGGTCGCGGTAGGCTGTTTGGCCTGTTGCGCGGCGGCAATCTGCGCAGGCCAGGCGAGCAAGATATCCGCCGGATTCAGGTTCAGCCCGCGCAACTCTGTCGGTTGGTAGTGATAGAGAATCCGGACCGGGGAGCGCAACTTGATGCCATTGACCACCTGTCCCTGGCTATCGACCACCTGTGCCTGGTAATAGCCAAGCTGGTTCAGCATTCCTTCAGAGTGTCCATGCACCTGAGTCACCTGCAAGGTCAGACTTCCACCGGGAGCCTTCCCGCCTGGTACCGTCGCTTGCGACATATCGAGAGAGCCAGGTTGTATCTGCACTTCTAGCCGCCCGTCGCTGCCCTTGAAGTCAAGTACGCTTGCGCTGCCTGCCAGGAAGGGACTCGTCAGAGGCTGGTTGATGGGCTGCATGGTAGCCGGTTCGGCAGAGGGAGGACGAGTAGTAGGTTGCGCCCCCGTTGTCTGCTTTGGTGGTTGTGGATACGGCAAAGGCGGACCGCTCTTGACAGCCGGACGCTTCGGCTCCTGTTTGAGATATTGCTGATACGTAAAGCTCGGAGGAGTACTGCGCGCTGCCTGGATGTTGGAGGCATAACCTGGTCTGATGAACAAACTCCAATTGCTCAGCACCTGTGAGAGCAACAGCAGGCTTACAAGTACACTCAGCGAGACAAGCACAAAGAGACGGCGGCGAGTCAGCAATCGTCTTTTTCGAGAGGGAAGTAGAATAGGCGGTAGAGTATTACTTGCATGCGAAGCAGAACGAGGCCCGAACATATGCACCTCCGTGTCTTTGTAATCAGCACCAGGCAACAAAGGAGGGGGAGTGACGGGCCGGAAAGAAATACGCACGATGATAGAAGGCATTACAGCGCAACCCCTGTTTCATAAAAATGGGAAAAGCACTATAACCGCAATGGGCCGATTATTTTTGTCCCCGTTTCCCCCAGGTGACAAGTAGATGTAGCCTGGAAATAAAATACACAGGAAAATGATGTTTATCAAGCGTTATAGTACTAATCTAACAAAATAAAAGAGCAGCTCCGGTGGTTGGTTGCCACCAGGGCTGCTCTGAAGATGCGAGAGCGGGAATTAGCCGCCAGTGTAGCCGATGATGTCTGTGCCGCCCTGGATGCTACCAACATTCAAGTACATGGGTCGTTCCGCTACGAAGGGGCCACCTTGAGTGGCGGTGGTCTGCACCGTCATTGAGACTTCGTACCCCTTGAAGCCATCTCCATTTCGGTAGAGATTACGGATTACCATGCCTGTAATGTCCTCGGTAGCGCGAGAGAACGCGGGCACGCTCACCGAGGTGGTGTAGGTACGTCCCATCGCGTTGTAGAGGGTGATCCAGATGGTCTCCGCGCTCGCCGTCGGGTTTTGCAAGGTCAACCATTCGTCATACCCCAGATTGACGTAGCCCTCAGCGAAGCTATAATTAGTCGCCGCCACCGGTCCGTTCTGCCCCAGCACATCGCTGCCTCCGGATGCCGAGAGGGAACGCCCGTTGGCGTTGTGAAGATAACGGAAGAACATTTCGCGTTCCACCACAATCTTAGCGCCTGTCGAGCTAATTTCGGCTGAGAGCGACTGGCCCGGCAGCAGCGATAGCGTATTGACGTTCCAGATCGTCTGACTCAGGGTCGGGACGGTGAGAGTGAACGTGCTGGGAGCGCCGCCGTTCTGTGGCTCCAGCTTGATGGTCACACTCGCGGGAGCATTCGCTCCCGTATCCAGGTTGGCAATGACAAATTGCTCCTGGAATTGGCCGCCGGTGTAACCCTCGGCGAAGAGCCAGTCGTTCGATAACGCCTGCACACCGATGACATCCGCGCCGCCGGAGACGGTGCCAGCGTTGCCCTCGGTGACTTTGCTAAAGTACGTGGGTCGTTCAACCGCCACCGGTTGTGTCGAGGTCACAACTACCGACACATGGGCAGGCAAGACCGTTGGTGTGGTGTGCGCATTGGGGAAGATTGTTCCACGCGTGCCCACTGGCACCGTTACCTGATCTGTACCAATCAATGTGCCAGGGGAGCCGGCCGTCGCTGAGTTGGCGTAATACTTCGCCGTGACAACAGCCGATCCCGCGCTCGTTGGTGGGTTCAGGATGGTGATGAACGAAGAGTAGTAACCGCCGTTCTGAGCGCCTACCGCGACATCGGCGATGTAGAAGGTAGAAGCCAGCCGGGTTACGCCCAGCACATCGCTGCCACTGTTGGTTCCCAGGGCATTGAAGTACATAGGACGCTCCGCCACGATACCTGCGCAAAGGGGAGTAATCGTATTATCAACAGCGACAATCGCCGAGTTGGTAATGCCACGGCCGCCGGGAGAAGTCCCCAGGTCGCCGGGCACGCCCTCTTCATAGCGGGTGTTCGCGGGAATGTTGATTGACACCGTCTTGACCTGTGCGGTACCACTATCAGGTGTGTAGAGGTAGGTGATTTTGACCGCGCAGGCGTTGCTGGTAGGATTGTCCATCGACAGGTATTCATTGAAGCCACCGCCGACGCGCCCTTCGGCGAAGTACCATGTTTTATTGACCGGCCCGGCTTGCAGGGTCGGTGTTGGTGACGGTGTCACGATTGCGGTCGATGTGGTGGTTGGGCTGGGCGAACCAGAACCGACCGAGGGCGTCGGTGAGGGTAATGTGCCGGCAGGAAGCTCGCCGAGCTGCTTGGAAAATTGCATCGATACCCAGACATTATTATTCGGGTCAACGTTCAAGCCGTCGCCAGGGCCGGTTCCTATGCCCAGGTTGAAAAGTGTGACCGCTTTGGTCGCCGGATTCAATGAGCCGATCTGCCCGGTTTGTGTCTCATCGAACCAGACAATGCCGTTACTATCTACTGTGATGCCGCCAATGAAGGTATTGGTACAAGTGGTGGGCGTAACTCCTGCCGTCGGACAAATACTGCCAGCGACGGAGAAGACGGTTGTTGTTTGAGTAGTAGGATTGTATTTGCCGATGGTATCCGCGCCCTGCTCGCTAAACCAGAGATTTCCTGAAGTATCGCGATAAATCAAATGCGGGATGTTATTGACGGTGATTTCGAGAGGAGAGATAGTACCGGTAAGGCTAACAGTGAATTTGCCGATCTTTGATGCTGCATCTTCGTCAAACCAGATAATATCGGCCGCGGAGTCATAGGCCAGGCCATAAGGTTGACTGTTTGCGGTAGCTACGGCTGTTTCTACGAAACTGGAGGTAGTAGTATTATAGAAGCCGATTTTGTTTGCATTGCGCTCGGTAAACCAGAGGTTGCCATGCTTATCGAGTATAAGACCAACCGGCGCAGAATTGGCGGTGGGCGTTGGGAACTCTTGCCAGACGTTGCCAGCGATGGTAAGTCTGCCAATGGCGTTATTGGTCGGGTCGGTGAACCAGACATATCCAGCGCCATCAAGTTGAATAAAGGTCGGATTATAATGGTTGGTAGTAGGTATACTCGGTGCGGCATAGGTGTTTATTAGAGTTGGAATCCCGCCGGTCAATTTAAATTCCTGGATCGCACCGTTGGGGGGCGCGCTGCACTGGGGCGCGGGATTGCAGTTCGGTTCCGCAACCCAGGCATTGCCGCTGCCATCGAAGACGATGTTCCACGGATTATCGAGGGTGTTCACTGTATTGACGCTCGCCGCGTGAGCGCCGCGGGCATTCAACAATGTCCAGGCCAGGGTGACGCTGCCTACCAGCGCCATGATGGCCAGACTCAGGCGCACGATCAGTCCCGCGTTTACACCCCTTGATCGTGCAGTTCCCCAGAAGCTGTTCTGTTTCATACTATACGTTTAACTCCATACTACTAATTCTTACTACAATCAATTCACAGTAAGAAACATGCATCACTAATGATGCGGGACGCGCTAAGTGACGACTGGTTTTCAGATAATATATAGATTGAGTTTCTCATTGCTCGTACTTAGCCCATTGCTTTCTAATGTGTACAACGTAACACCTGGGCTTGAATCACTATGAGTTTTTACTCTGGACATTCTTCCTGATCTTCTGCTACAATCCACGCATGAGTATGCAAACTGAGCGTCCCAAAAAAAAGCGCGTGAAACGGCACCATAGCGATGTTCAAAACGAGAACGAGGGAGTTGTGCTGCCCGACATGCGGCCGCGCTGGGTGGACGAGGCCGGTTTTCCCTTGCTCCCAGACGAACAGCCCATTAGTACCGTGCGCGATAGCCTGTATGATCTGATACCCCTCGGCCTTCGCGAGGAAAAGCTGATTGGCACCGCGCCGTTTCTGCGCTTGCAAAAAATCAAGCAACTGGGTTTTGTCTATCGCATCTGGCCGGGGGCGACGCATACCCGCTACGAACATAGCCTGGGCTGTTATCATCTGGCGTTGCGCGCCCTGCGCTCTCTGCTCGAGCGCGGCGCGGATGGCGGCCTGTCAGGGGTCTCGGTCAGCAGCATACAGACGCTCATTGTGGCAACCTTGCTGCATGACATCGGGCATTATCCCTTCTCACATACGATTGAGGAACTGGGGCACCCCATTATTCTGCACGAAAAAGTGGGGCGGTCGATCATTGAGACAGGCGAGATTGCCACGATTCTGGAGCGCGACTATCGCCTGTCGCCGCAGCGTGTGGCCGACTTTATCGATCCACCCAGGACGCGGCAACTGCCAGCCGACGACGAATTGCTGAGCGCATTGTTGAGCGGTGCATTGGATGTCGATAAACTCGATTATCTCCCGCGTGACGCGCGCGCTTGCAATGTTCCCTATGGCGGCGTGGATGTGGCGCGCCTGCAAGCGGCCTTGCGCATCCATCCAAACGTCAATGGTCAGCGCCGCATTGTGGTAACGCATAAGGGTATCAGTCCGCTGCACTCGCTGCTCCACGCTCGCCAGGAGATGTTCGACAATATCTACTGGCACCACACAGGCCGCGCTTTACAAATGATGCTGATGCGCGCGGTGCATGATGGTTTGTTGAGCGGCGCGTTGCAGGCCGAACAACTGACCGGGCTGGATGATGCTTCCCTGCTGGTGTTGCTCGCCGGTACTTCCATGCCTGCCAGTTCGCAGGCGCTGGCGCGGGCGCTGGAAATGCGCCTCCCCTACAAGGGCGTACTGGAGGTGAGCCGCCCCGCCGGTCGCCTCTATCGCCAGTTGGACGCGCTTTTCTGGGATGCGCAGCGCCGCCGTCATATCGAGCAAGAACTGGCGGCAGAACTGGCAACATCGCTGAATACCGAAATCGCCGACTACGAGGTTTTATTCGATATTCCTCGCCCTGAAAAGTGGGAGATGGATGTGTGGGTGACATTTGCCAATCCACCCGTAGGGATGGACTCGCTCGTTCCCTGGGTTGAGGCCACCGGCCTGCAGCCCGACGATCTTGCCCGCTACGAACAGCACCAGCGCCGCATTCGCGTCGTCGTAGCTGACCGCCTGCGCGAGTTGTTACAGGCGCGGCGCGATGATGTGCTGTTGCCAACGCTGGAGCGGCTGGTTGGGGGATAAAATCATTCCTTTTTGCGCTTCTGCTGGTACATCGCGCGGATGGCTTTTTCGCGGATGCGTTGCGCGGGTGGGTATTCGTCGTCGATTTTCAGGGCCAGTTCGGAGGTGCTGACGGACTCGCGGTAGCGTTGCAGGCGATAGAGAGTGTCGGCTTTGATCATCATGTAGCGCACATTGGTGGGGTCTAACTCCAGCACGCGCTCGATGGCTTCGATGGCTGCCTCGAAGAGGCCCAGTCCGCGCAGGGCGCAGGTGTGGCTATCCCACGCGAAATAGCTGTCGGGCGTAAGCTGTACCAGTTGGGTGGTGATGGGGAGGAGTTCTTCGTAGGCGCTCCGGGTGCGCAGGGCATGGGCCAGCACGTTGAGCGATGCAACATCTTTGGGCGCGATGTCCAGCGCGTGTCGCATGGTCTGGACAACTTCTTCCAGTCGCCCGTAGCGGCGCAGGATTTCCCCTTTCAAAGTGAGCGCGATCATAAAATCGGGATCGCGAGCAAGGCTTTCATTTACGGCTTCCAGCGCCTCGAATTGGCGGTTGAGTTGGACGAGCGCCAGCCCTTTGTTAGCCCAGGCGCGCGCGTCGCTGCTATCGAGTTCGAGGGAGCGTTCTGTGTAGCGCAGCGCCTCCGGGAAACGCTCCTGCAAGAGTTGTTGACCGCCTCGATTGAACCATGCTATCGCCAGGTTGGTGTCGAGCAGTAGCGCCTGGTCGTTGGCGATAGTAGCTTCGGAGAGACGTTCGAGTTTTTGTAATGCTCTTGCTTTATATGCCAGAGCGCGCGCCGAGCCGGGATTGATGCGTGTGGCTACGCGGGCAGTTTCCAGTAGTTCGGGGTAATCGCCCAGCATATCGAGCGTTTGAGCAAGACCATGCAGGGCCTCTTCATCTTCCCCGTCGTGTTGCAGCAATGTCGCATAGAGTGTGCGCGCTTCTGCCCAGCGTTTGGCCTGCGCGTGCTGGCGCGCCTGTTTTCGAAGCCGTTCTGATTCGTCCACGATGTTAGTTTGAACGCCGCTATCCAAGTACTCTGTACCTCCTACCCGATTTGTGCGCCTATTATCGCATGATTAGTGGGAGGAGGCAACCCTACCCTGCGCGCCAGCAACTTCACTGGCGTATTTGCTTGCGGCTGCGCGCCTGCTAGCGAGCAGTACACCGGCAAAGAAGACGATCCAGCCGGCAGACATCACCAGCCAGAAG
>DAHVFL010000105.1 GCA_027316975.1 Chloroflexota bacterium
CCCTATATGCTTCTGCTTCTGTAGTAAATGAACCTGCAAAGTTCTCACCTTTGATAAGGACAAACTGATCCTTATAGAGCTTCAGATACTCCTGCTTATTTTTTTGAAAATATTCAAGTTCTGTCTGTAAGGCATTTTGTTCTTTCATAGCGCAATTTTACCATGCAAACGCTAAGAAAACAAGTATATATTTGCCGTCAATCCTCTCTAGAAGAGCCATCAAACATCCATCATAAATAGTAAGAACCACTTCTGTATGAAGCGGTATTATCCAGTTTGCCTATCAGCTAATCCAACGTGCAAGTTTTCCTGCCGCCTGCGGCGGCGCCCCTTCTCTCTCAGATGTTGTATTACATCGTATCCGCGAACAGGCTCGTCACCGACTCGCCATTATGAATGCGACGAATCGTTTCGGCGATCAGGGGCGCAACCGACAACACCGTCAAAGTGGGCAGGCGTTTCTCTGGCGCGAGGGGAACCGTATTGGTCGTCACGATCTCCACGATATCTGGCTGCTCTCTCAATCGCTCGATGGCCTTACCGGTGAACAGTCCATGCGTGCAGGCAACGGAGATATGCCCGACGTTGTGTTCGCGCAAACGCTCGATTATTTCGACGATGGTGCCGCCATTGGCGATCTCGTCATCGATAACAATGGCGTTCTTACCATCGACATCGCCCACAATAGCCTCGACCACCACTTTATCATCGCTCAAACGCTGCTTGCTGCCAGCCGCGACAGGCAATTTCAACAGGCGCGCGAAATGCGACGCCGATTTAGCATTGCCAAGGTCGGGCGACACCACCACCGTATTGCGCAGGTCGCGTTTGCGAAAATGGTTCGCCAGCACATTGAGGGCATTGAGATGGTCGGTCGGCACGCTGAAAAAACCATGCACCTGCGGCGCGTGCAGCGTCATGGTCAGCACGCGATTGGCCCCCGCCGTCGTCAGCAGATCAGCCACCAGCCTACCGGCGATTGAGATGCGCGGCGCGTCTTTCTTATCCGAACGCGCATACGAATAGTAAGGAATCACCGCTGTCGTGCGCGCCGCCGACGCGCCCCGCGCCGCGTCCAGCATGAATAACAGCTCCATCAGATTTTCCTGTACCGGAGGCACCAGCGGCTGGATCAGAAAGACATCACCCTCGCGGCAATTGGCATTAAGTTGCACATACAAACAATCGTTGCTGAAATGGCGAAATGTGCTTTTGCACAACGGCACATCCAGAAACTTGCACACTTCTTCCGCCAGTTCTTTATGGGCCGATCCACTGAAAATCGTTACTTCACGCACGGACTGCTACCTTATTTAACCGTTCATTATCAAATCGCGGGCGATCACCAGGCGTTGAATCTGGTTAGTGCCTTCATAAATCTGTGTAATTTTGGCGTCGCGCATCATACGCTCGGCTGGATATTCCTTCATATACCCGTACCCGCCGAGAATCTGGATGGCATCGTTGGTCACTTCCATAGCTGAATCCGAGGCAAACATCTTCGCCATCGCCGAGTATTTGCTGAAATGCGTGTCGCCGCGATCAATCATCTCCGCTACATTGTAGACCAGCAGGCGCGACGCCTCCACTTTGGTCGCCATATCCGCCAGCATGAACTGGATGCCCTGGTTATCAGAGATCGGCTTGCCGAACTGTATGCGCTGCTTCGAGTACGAAACCGCCAGGTCGAGCGCGCCCTGCGCGATGCCCAGCGCCTGCGCGCCGATGCCAGGCCGCGTGCGATCAAGTGTCATCATAGCGATCTTGAAACCGTCGCCCTCGCGACCCAGCAGGTTCTCCGCCGGAACCTCGCAATCGGTGAAGATCAGTTCAGCCGTTTGCGACCCCTTAATGCCCATCTTCTCCTCGATACGCCCGACCGAGAAGCCTGGAAAATCCTTCTCCACAAGAAAGGCGCTGATGCCGCGCGTCCCAACCGTCGTATCGGTCAGCGCAAAGATCGAATTGACCTGCGCCAGTCCACCGTTGGTGATGAAACGTTTGGAACCATTGAGGATATACGTATCGCCTTTGCGCACCGCCACCGTCTGCATGGCCGCCGCGTCCGAACCAGAACCGGCCTCGGTCAGCCCAAAAGCCGCCGTCCATTCACCGCTCGCCAGCGCCGGGATATATTTGCTCTTCTGCTCGTGGTTGCCCCCCAGCAAGATTGGTAGCGACCCCAATTGCTGCACCGCCAGGATCAAACTCGTCGTGGCGCAGTAACGCGCAAGCTCCTCAATCGCCATCACCACCGCCAGCTCGCTGGAACCGGTGCCCTCGTATTCCACGGGAAACGGCATCCCCAGAATCCCCTGCTGCGCCAGCAGTTCTTTCATATCCCAGGGGAACTTTCCCGTATGATCGATCTCCGCGGCCCGTGGCGCAACCCGCTCCCGCGCTATCTCACGAATGGTTTCTATCATCGTCCGTTCATCTTCGGACAGATGTACTACGGCCATCTTTCGCTCCTTTTAGTTGTAGGCGAGAAAAAACTACAAGAGTATACCACGTTTCTTGCAGCAGCGTCATTTTACCCTGGCGAACCGCAAACATGTGGAAATAGTGGCTGTCATCCTGAGCGCAGCGAAGGATCTCAGCATCCGGTGAGCCAGATCCTTCGCTGCGCTCAGGATGACAGCCAGGACACTTCTCAAGTCTGCCCACGGCAAGCCTTATCTCCACATTCCTGATACGCTCCTCAATTTTACGTATTAGAATAGCGTTAAAGACTTGATTAACACTTTAGAATACGGTTAGAAATCGTATTTCTCGCCTTATAGATGCGCTTAAATAGTTGACTTGCCCCAAAAACGTATGGTACGCTAGGTGTGTCGTTACATGGAAAAGCGTTAAAGCGTTCGTGAAAGAACCTGTGATACCATCCCATGATTGAGTAGTTCTCAACGTGATACCATAGAACACAATCGAGTAGGTAGTAAGAAAGGATAATGTATGACACAGAATCAAAATTTGACACGGAATTTGAAAGAGCATCACGCTTCCGTTACCGTGAACGCGCCAATTAACCAGGTGTATAGCCTGTTTACCCATTTCAACGACTTCCCTAAATTCATGAGCTTTGTGAGCGAAGTCACCTACTATGATGAGCAACACAGCCACTGGGTAGCCAACGTAGTTGGTCGTCACGAATGGGACGCCGCCAACGAGGGGTGGGTTGAGAATCGCCAGATTGGTTGGCGGTCATATAACGGCCTGGAGAATATGGGACGCATCACCTTTCAAACAGTTGGCCCCATGATGACACAGGTAGATGCATTCGTCGCCTATAACCCACCCGCTGGTGTTCTGGGTGATGTGGGCGAAGGTCTGGGCGCGGGCAGCACCTTTGAAAGCAAGTTGCAACACGACCTGGACAATTTCGCGCGCATGGTGCATGAAGCGCCACAGGGTGCGCTCGATCCAACGTCGTCCAATTACCTTTTCCACGGCGATAGCGCCGCTGCAAAAGGCACCACGACAGACCGTCAAAATGCCACTATGCAGGAAACTGTCACTACCAGCGGCAGAGAAGTAAACCGCCCGATTACGGATGCTGACATCATCAACGACCCGTCCATCACGGGCATCAGCACCCCCGTAAACGACCAGCCTCTTGGTCGGCCCGACCAGGGAACGTACTATGATCCCACGCGGCCTTCAGGTAGTACAGACGACAGGCTGAAATAGCTAACCCTCTCAATGGAATGAGGAAGAGACAGGGGCGAGTTGAGCTTCAAGAACTCAACTCGCCCCTGTCTCTTCCTCATTCCATTGACAATGCTTGACTTGTCGGGATACTATTACCTGGGAATATCTGTTCACCTATCTATTCACAGGTACGCGACATGTCATGTAAGAAAATGTTATTAGCAGTACTCAGGCTACGGCGTAAATTATCCCTCAGACGCCTTCTATTACAGCTTACAGGCATCATGATTGGCCTGCAAGTGTTGATTGTTGCCGTGTTACAGGTCATCTCAGTAGGGCGCAAGCGACACCAGCCCCAGGGTGGATTTCCGCATAAGCACCTCGACATAGTACAGATTGGCAAAAATAAAGTCCACCTCTTCGACTATGGGCGCGAGTTGTACGACGCTATGCTCGCCGCCATCGATGCCGCGCAGGAGAGCATTTACCTGGAAACCTACATCTGGAAAGGCGATGCCGTCGGTCAGGCCTTCAAAGACCATCTTGCGCGTAAGGCAGCCGAAGGCGTCGATGTTTATGTCATTTTTGACAATTTCGCCAATATCGTCGTGCCGAGCAAATTCAAGGTTTTTCCTTCCAACATACACGTACTCCGTTACTATGCCATCCATTCACCGCTGCACCTCTTCGACCCGCGCCGTTACGCTCTAGATCATCGCAAACTGCTGATCGTTGACGGCACCACCGGTTTTATCGGCGGCTACAACCTGGGAGAAACCTATGCCACCCGCTGGCGCGACACCCACCTGCGCATTCAGGGACAGGTCGCCGCCGACCTGGCGCAATCCTTCGTCGATTTCTGGAACCTGCATAACCACCCATCGCGTCGCATAACGCGACACTATGCGCGCCGCTTCGACCCGCTCATCAATATGCGCGAAACCAACGCTCTGCGCCTCACCTTCCCCATTCGCGATATGTATATCGAGGCCATCAACCAGGCAGAGCATCACATCATGCTGACAGACGCCTACTTCGTGCCGGACCGCGTCCTGCTCGACGAGCTGATGGACGCGGCCAAACGCGGCGTCGATACGCGCGTATTGATTCCCTGGACATCCAATCACATCGTCGTTGACTGGCTGACACGCGGCTTCCTGGCGGATTGCCTGAAAGCAGGCATCCGCGTCTTCGGCTATCGCCACATGCTGCACGCCAAAACCTGCACCATCGACGGCCAATGGTCCACCATCGGCACCGCCAACCTGGACCGCCTCAGTTCCGTCGGCAACTATGAAATCAACGTGGAAGTCTTTAGCGAAAAACTGGCTCGTCAGATGGAAGAACTATTCGAGCGAGATATGAGCAACGCCTTTGAACTGACCCTCGAGTGGTGGACGAACCGCTCCTGGTACATGAAACTGAGCGAGCACATCCTCTCGCCCCTGCGCCTGCTGTTATAAAACACCTCGAGCGGGCATCAAAATTTTGCATCAAGCGCGAGCGGCCAGGGCGGGGGCAGAGCCGCCACCCGTTCCTTCGTAGCAGGGTAGGGGCGGGGCTTGCCCCCGCCCTGGTTGTTGCACCGCTACCGATCGCGCCTATAGAGGCAAGCCCCGCCCTGGTTTTCGGCGCACGTTTTGATTGCTTTAGAAGCGGAAATGTGATATAATTCTCTGAGAACTTAGGAAACCTTTACGAAAAGTGGGCATCCCGTCCACTTTTCTGCTTGACTAAGACATTTTTACTTAAGAGTAACTCTGCGTCTAATGATACAGAGGTCATCGCACTCGAAAAAATGATCGTACCGTCCACGAGGCGACTAGCGGAGGAGCAAGGCATATGAGGAGCGAATTTCAAGCTGCCATCGCACAACTGATTGCCGAGAAAGGATTACCACGCGAAGTGGTAATGGAGACCGTGGCTACCGCTCTTCTATCCGCCTACCGTAAAAGTTATGGTGGGGGAGAAAACATTCGCATCGAAGTCGATAAGAATGGCGAGGTGCATGTCTGGGCAGCCAAACGTATCGTGGCACAGGTAACGGTCCCCGGCGACGAGGTTTCCCTGGCGGAGGCGCAGCGCATCGACCCACACGCCGCGCTGGGACAGACCATCGATGTCGATTCTTCCTACATCTTCGCCAAGATTCCAGCCCAGACCGCCAAACAGGTCATTTTGCAGCGCATTCGCGAGGCCGAACACGAATACCTCTACGAACAACTCAAGGACTGGACCGGCGAAATTCGCCTTGGCATCTTGACCCGCAAAGACCCCGGACGCGGCTGGCTGGTTGACTTTGATAAAGCCGAACGAGTCGAAGGCGTCATGCCGCCGGGCGAAGAGGTGCCAGCCGAAAAATATCGCGTCGGCCAGCGCCTGCGCGTCTATGTCTACGATGTGCGCCGCATACCAGGACGTATGTTACAGATCATGGTTTCGCGCACGCACCGCGACCTTGTGCGCCGCCTGTTCGAGCAAGAAGTGCCTGAAATCTACGAAGGCACCGTTGAAATCAAAGGCATCGCGCGCGAACCGGGCAGCCGTTCTAAAGTAGCGGTCGTCTCGCGCCAGGAAGGTCTCGACCCCATTGGTTCCTGCGTCGGTGTGCGCGGCTCGCGCATCAATAACATCGTGCATGAACTCAACGACGAAAAAATCCACATCATCCAGTGGAGTCCCGACCCCGCCACCTTCGTTGCCAACTCGCTCAGCCCGGTCAAGCCGCTCAAAGTGCAACTGCGCGATGCCGACCATACCGCGCTGGTAACAGTGCCAGAGCGTCAACTCTCGCTGGCTATCGGCAAAGACGGACAAAACGCCCGCCTGGCCGCTAAATTGACCGGTTGGCGCGTCGATGTCACCAAACCCGTTGAGGGCGAAGTGTACGACGAACCGGTCGAAGAGCGACGCGAGGCATCCGTTTCTTCCTACAACGGGCGACGAGATCGCGGCGAGCGCTCTCAGAATCGCAACGAGCGCGGCGGTTCAAAACACTCGCACCACCAGCGCGGCAGCAGGAATAGTGGACGGGGTAACTACGACGATTAAGGGAAAAGACTGATGACCAAAACAGCGAAGCAGCAGGTCAAGCGGCCCAGGCACGTTCCCATGCGTACCTGTGTCGCCTGCAAACAAAGCAAACCGAAACGCGAACTGCTGCGCGTTGTGCGCGTACCAGACGGGCATGTCCTCATGGACGCCACCGGCAAACGCTCCGGGCGCGGCGCCTACCTGTGCGCCCGCCTCTCCTGCTGGCAGGACGCGCTCAAAAAGAAACGTCTCGAACAGGAATTTGAACAGCCCCTGTCCGACGAAGACCGGGCCGGACTGGAAGCCTTTATAGCTACCCTGCCCAAAGACTAAGGATATAGACCCGGCCAGAAGCGAATATTGCAAATATGCGCGGAGTGGGCTATACTAAAGCCACTATTCACGTTGTAGGGACACGATACATCGTGTCCGCCTTACCGGAATTTCAATAAACAAGTAAACAAACGTATGAGTTCACATATCTCTTCTCTTGATAGAGGCACAGCCCCCCGTTTGGAGGGCAGTTTTGGCACGGTTTGCGGAGCGACAGCTATGAACTAATACCCATAGCCCCTACGCCTGAGAGCGCAGACGAATCTATGCCTGGCACTGCACCAACGAGGGCCTGTCTCCTTCCTGTTTATATTCAGGCGGGGACAGTCCCTTTTATGTGGCTGTGAAGAGAGATTTCCGTCACTTTCCGCGTCTCGTTGCAGGTTTCAGGCACGCGAGACCAGAGCCGTGACATATCATTTGATAGAAGGGGGTCTTCTTTATGAGCAATACATCTGAATCCCCAGATGCCAATGAGCAAGCAAAGCCAGCTACGACACGCACACGCTCGGCCACACGCGCAAAAACAGAAAGCGCCGCGCCCACGTCCGCGCCCGGTAGCCAGGAACAGGCGACGAAACCGGCTCCCCGCAAGCGAGCCGCCTCTCCGGCCAGTGTCACCACTGCCGAAGCATCGCCCGCGCCTGCTCGCGCACCCGCCACGACCGGGAAAGCAAGCGCCGCGCCAACTACTGACGCGCGCCCTGCTCCCGCTCCGTCCACGGGCGCATCAGAAAAGCCTGTGACGCGCCGCGCCGCGCCTGCTCCATCGACTGCCGTTCCCGCTCCAACGGGAACGCCCGCGCCACGCCGTGATGCGCCCGCCCAACAAACTGCCGCTCCCGCTCCAACGGGAACGCCCGCGCCGCGTACCACGCCCGCCCGGCAACCAGCCAGTAGTACACGAACGGCAGCTCCTGCGGCGCGCAACCCGACCACTGCGCAGCCAACCCGGCCCGCGCAGCCCGGCACTCACCCGCAGCGCGGCGCGCCCGTACAGCAACCCGGCAGACCCGCGCAACCCGGAACACACCCGCAGCGCAACACGTCTCCTTCGCAATCCACCAGACCCGCGCAGCCTGGTACATATCCGCAGCGCAGCGCCTATCCACAGCGCGGTGGCGGAGCGGTTGCCCCTGGGCAACGCCCGCAGCAGGGCAACAACGGCCAGCGCACCGGCGGCAGTGGATACGCTCCACGTCCTGCAACCGGCGGCGGACATTCCGGGCCAGGACGCGCGCCAAATCGAGGGCCGCAGGGACATTCCGGTGGAGCGCGCCCAACGACACCCGCGCAGAGACCACCAGAACGACGTGTTCACGCCGTCAAAGAGAAGCCAACCGGCCCGGTCTCCATACCGGCGCAGATCGTGATTAAAGATCTGGCGGATCTCTTGCAGGCCTCGCCGAACGAAATTATCAGCGACCTTATCAAAAAGCACAGCATTTTTGCCAACATCAACCAGGTCATTGATTACGATAAAGCGGCCCTCGTCGCCACAGACATGGGCTTTGAGCCATCTCAGGTCGCGCAAACCGTTGCGCCATCCGTACAACGTACCAAAGGCGGTCTATCCGCCAATGAAGCCATGATAGCCGGACGTGATGTAGGAAATACCGTCATCATACCCCCGGTCGTCACCATCATGGGACACGTCGATCATGGCAAAACGTCGCTGCTCGATACCATCCGCAAAACGAAGGTAGCGGCTGGCGAGGCCGGTGGTATCACCCAGCACATCGGCGCGTACCAGGTGGAAATCCAGGGCAAGAAAATCACCTTCCTGGACACTCCCGGTCACGAGGCCTTCACCGCTATGCGCTCGCGTGGCGCGCAGGTGACGCATATCGCCGTCATCGTAGTAGCAGCCAACGATGGCGTGATGCCGCAGACGCGCGAAGCCATCGACCACGCCAAAGCCGCGAAGGTGCCCATTATTATCGCCCTGAACAAAATGGACCTGCTCGACGCCAACCCCGATTACGTCAAGCAGCAGCTTGCTGAAATCGACGTGGTGGTTGAAGAGTACGGCGGCGATGTCCCGTTGATACCCGTCTCGGCCCGCAAAGGCACCGGCATCGATGACCTGCTGGAAATGATCCTGCTGGTGGCCGAAATTCAGGACATCCGCGCCAATCCCAACGCTCCCGCCACCGGCACCATCATCGAAGCCAGGCTGGAAAAGAACATCGGGCCAACCGCGACCGCCCTCATCCAGCAGGGAACGCTCAAAATGGGCGACAACTTCGTCGTGGGCGCCATGGCAGGTAAAGTGCGCGCCATGTTCAACGATCGCGGCAAGCGCATCCAGAAAGCGCCACCCAGCACACCTGTCAGCATTCTGGGTCTGCCCGAAGTGCCCCAGGCGGGTGATCGCCTGGAAGTAGTAGCTGAAGAGCGCGTCGCCCGGCAGATGGCCGAGCGCATCGCCGAGCAGCGCCGCACTGATACCATGCCGCTGGGTCAGGTCAGCCTCGACACCCTCTACATGCAGATGCAAGAAGGAACCGTCAAGGAACTGGACATTGTGCTCAAGTGCGACGTACAGGGGTCAGCCGAAGCCATCAAGCACTCACTCTCCAAAGTGGGCGATGACAACCTCAAGGTCCGCCTCATCCACGAAGGCATCGGCAATATTAGCGAGACCGATGTCCACCTGGCCGGCGCATCCGGCGCGGTAGTCATTGGTTTCAACGTCAAGGCTGACGGCGCGGCCCAACGCCTGGCGCAAAAAGAGGGCGTCGATATTCGCTACTACAACATCATCTACAAGCTGCTTGATGATATTCAGGCCGCGCTCACAGGTATGTTGGAACCGACCTACCGCGAGGTCATCGAGGGTCACGCCGAGGTACAGCAGGTCTTCAAGGCCGGCAAGAATCTCGTGATTGCCGGGTGTCGCGTGCTGGATGGCAAGATCACGCGCTCGTCGCAGGCGCGTATGACACGCAATAAAGAGCAGGTCTTCGACGGCAAAATCGCTTCGCTGCGACGCGGCAAAGACGACGTGCGCGAAGTTGCCAGCGGCTACGAATGCGGCATCGTCCTCGAAGACTTCAACGCCTTCGAAGTGGGCGATTTGATCGAAGCCTATTACAAGGAGCGCGTCAAGCCAGGAGCGTAAAACGTATGCCAAATCCACATAGGCAGGAAAAACTTGGCGAATTGTTCGCGGTAGAACTCAGTGATCTACTGCGAACCCGCGTCAAGGACCCGCGCGTCGGCTTCGCCAGCATCACCCACGTCGAGGTGAGCGGCGATTACCGCCACGCCAAAATTTACGTCAGCGTGATGGGCAGCGATGAAGAGCGGAACAACACCATGAAAGCCTTGAAGCACGCGACCGGCTTTCTGCGTCACGAACTGGCGAGCCGCATCGTCCTGCGCTACATGCCCGAAATCGTATTCAAGCTCGACACATCCATCGAAAAGGGCAGCCGCATCCTTGAACTCATTCGCGAAAACGAACAATCGATGGGAAATAGCGCAACTCAAGAGAGTATAGAAGAAGAAGCTGTTGGTCAGGGAGAGAAAGATGAATGATAACGCGCTGGATACCCGGCTTGATGCCGGCCTTGTACAGGCTGCGCTGGCCCTCATCGAGCCGGCGCAGCGTATTTTGTTGATCGCGCACGAACGCCCCGATGGCGATTGCATCGGCTCCGCGCTCGGCCTGATGCATATGCTGGACGCCCTGGGCAAAACCTGCGTGCCCGCCTGCGCCGACCGCCCGCCGCGCAACCTCTCCTTCCTGCCCGGCATCGAGCGCGTGCAGCAAACGCTGGAGAACGCCGCCTTCGACCTGGTAATCGCCCTGGACGCCGGAGAGTTTCGCCGTTTTGGCAAACTCTACGAAGAGAACTCGCGGTTTTTCGATTCCGCTACCGTGCTTAATCTCGATCATCACATCACCAGTGAAGGCTGCGGCCAGGTCAACATCATCGATCCCACCTCCTCGGCCACCGCCGAACTGCTGGTGTTATTCCAGCAACAGGCCCACCTGCCGCTCAATTATAACGCGGCCCTGTGCCTGCTCACCGGCATCATCACCGATACCAGTTCATTCCAGTTCACCAACACCACGCCGCGCACCCTGGAAGCCGCCGCGCTGCTCTTACGCGCCGGAGCCATTCCCGAAACGATCGTGCAGCCCATCTTTCGCGCCCGCCCGCTGGCCCAGGCGCGTTTCCAATCTCTCGTTTTCGCCAGCGCGCAAACCGCCTGCGATGGTCGCCTCATCTGGTCCGCCGCCGATGAACATACCCTGGCCGCAGCAGGCGCGGCGCCAGAAATGGATGATAACATCTCCGGCCTGCTGCGCGACATCGATGGCGTGCAAGTCGCCGCCTTCTTCAAGAGCTACGGGGAACCAGGCGTGACACGCCTCAGCCTGCGCTGCGCCGCCCCCTATAACGCCGGCGAAATCTGCCAGCGCCTCAGCCACGGCTTCGGCGGCGGCCACTCCCGCGCAGCAGGGGCCACCTTCCATATGCCTCTTGCCCAGGCGACAGCGTTTGTGGTAGAAGAATTGAAGAAAGAGATACAGTAGCGACACCCCTTGTGGGTGTCCCGTCGGTATTTATACAGGCGCGAATCACGGAATCGTAGACGGGACACCCACAAGGGGTGTCGCTACTGAAACCAGAGAGAATAA
>DAHVFL010000106.1 GCA_027316975.1 Chloroflexota bacterium
GCGTTATGGATTCTCAAATACTATGGACACCAGGATGTGCGCCTGCTGGATGGCGGGCGCGTCAAGTGGCTGGCCGATAAGCGCGAACTGACGACTTCGGCGCCATCTTACGCGCAAACTGACTATCACACCCAGGCGTCACAGGAAGACATTCGCGCTTATCGCGACTACATTCTTACCCAACTGAGCAGGCAGGGATTTGCTCTGGTCGATGTGCGTTCACCCGGCGAATATAGCGGCGAGCTGCTGGCTCCCGCCAATCTGCCGCAGGAAGGCGCGCAACGCGGCGGCCACATCCCCGGCGCGGCCAATATTCCCTGGTCGCAGGCTGTGAACGCGGACGGCACGTTCAAATCAGCCGGCGAACTGCGCGCCCTGTATGGTGGCAAGGGCGTCACAGAGGACAAAGAAGTGGTGGCCTATTGCCGTATTGGCGAGCGCAGCAGCCACACCTGGTATGTCCTGCATTTCTTGCTTGGCTATCCCAATGTGCGCAACTACGACGGCTCCTGGACCGAATGGGGCAGTCTGATTGGCGCGCCCATCGAGAAATAAGGCAATTTAGCAACAAAACAGGGCGGCACGTGTGCCGCCCTGTTTTGTAGGCCCGCGTTCACCAGGGCATGGCAAAGCTGGGCAAGTTCTATAGTCGTTCACTTCATGGGCAGCTCTGTTTGCCCTCCCCAATCGAGCCTGTCATCCTGAGCGCAGCGAAGGATCTGCTGCACCGGAGACGGAGATCCTTCGCTGCGCTCAGGATGACAGGCGAGGCTGGTCTGGGAGTTAAGTTGGTAATGCCTGTGGGGTTTGTTCCCACCCTGGACGCTCGTTGGAATAGCTGCCCTATCATATAGACAGAGCAATTTATTTGAGTGGCTTTTGTAAACAAAGCCTTTGAGGTATTCAGGAGAACATATCAACGATGCCTACGATGGACGAGACTACTCGCGTAACTATCAATGATTTTCTTGCGCAATATGACACGCTCGTCATTGCGACTGAACACGAAGGGCAGCCATTTGTTACACGCGCCTACTACGTAGAAAAGCCTGTCGAGGCAGGCGATACATGCGTGACCCTGTACGGAACCTTTATTGTGACATCGCGCAAGCTGGCAAACCTGCGCGAGAATGGGCGAATCGGGCTGTTCATTGGTCCCAACCAGCCCAGCGCGTGGCTAGAGGCAACCGCCCACGCCTACGCACTCGAAGACGAGCAGGCCAGCGCAAGGGTGCGCGAGCGACTGGGACAGAAATCGCCTGAGGCGGCGGTTTTTATCGCGCGCGTTCCCATCGTGGCGGTCGAAATTCGTGTAGACTGGCTGCGCATTACCAACCTGGCGGCCAGCCCCATCTATACCGAAGTTACATTTGATACAACGCACACCGGCAAGGAACAAAGGGTATGAGCAAGCTACGGCTTTTCCTGCAAGTCACGCGCGCGCGCACGCTGCCGGTGATGATCTTCCCGGTCGTGATCGGCGCTGTACTTGCCTGGCAGCAGGGTGCCACCTTTCAATGGGGTCTGTTCGCGCTGGCGCTGACCGGCGCGCTGGCAGCGCACCTGGGCGCGAACGTCGTTAACGATGTCTTCGACTTCGGCGCGGGAGCAGACCAGGCCGCGCGCGATATGGTGCCGCAGGGTGAAACGGTGGTGACGGGTTCGCAATTTTTGCTCAACTCGCTACTGAGCATCAAGACTTACCGTGTGCTGGCGGTTGGCTGCTTTGCCGTAGCGCTGCTGTGCGGCATCGTCCTGAGCTTCTTTCGTCCTTTTGCGCTGGTCTTCGGCGCGCTCGGCTTTCTGCTGGCGTTCTTCTATGTCGCGCCACCACTGCGGCTGGCCTATACCGGGCGCGGCCTGGGCGAGCTGGACATCCTCATCTCTTTTGGCATATTGCCCCTGGTCGGTTCATTCTATGTGCAATCGGGCACGGTGACGCTCACCGCTTTACTCGCCTCGCTGCCCATCGGCCTCTATACGCTGGCGGTGTTGTATTTCCATCATTTCCTGCACTGGCGCGGCGATAAAGAGGTTGGCAAAGTGACTCCCATCGTGGCCCTGGGAGAGCATGGCGCGCGCGTGGCAGGCGCGATCCTGCTGCTCTTGATCGCGGTTCTGTTTATAGTAGATGCCGCGCTAGAAATCTATCCCTGGTACAGTTTTATCGCTGCCCTGACCGTCATTCCGGTGCAACTGGCCCTGCGCCAGGCCACAGGAGACCTCAAACATTACTTGCAACTGATGGCTGCCAACTTCAACGGCAATCTCCAGGCGGCGCTGCTGGTATTGCTGGCGCTGTTGATTCGGGGGTTCGCGCGAATATAGTAATTACATCCGGTTTTTGACCATCTTTGTAGCTCACTTTAGCGGGTAACGACGATGGGGAGTTTCATGCCGGCCTGGTAGTGGCCGCGCATCTGGCAGGCTATTTCGTAGCGACCGGCTTTGGATGGCAAGAACACAAAATTGATGTACACGGTGCTTCCTGGCGCGATTTGTTCAATCTCGATAAGTTTGGCGTTGTATTGCACACCGGGCGGCTCAGGCGAGCCGTCTGGTTTTACGGGCATAATCATGAATTCGTGTACCTGCTGGCCGCTATTGGTTATGACGAAGTAATAGGGGATGCCGGTATGAAAGTCTTTTGCAGTAGATTTGACGGAAAACTCGGCCAGCGTCACTTGGACCTCTTTTGCGCCAGCGACGGGTGTCTCTGCATTGGTGGCGAAGCGAATGGTATCCTGTGAAGGCGTGGGAGTCGGGGAATTGTGCGTCGTTGCCGTGCTACGCGTTGGAAGAACGGCGCGAAAACTCAGCCAGATAACAATTGCCAGAGCAAGCGCTACAATCATCAGCTTACCTATGAGTAATGTTGGAAATGTTTTGTGTGTGCGTGCGTGCGAGGTTTCGCGTCTTTTCATTTTTAACCTGTCTTTGGCTTTATCATTGGGGGCGAGGATAAGTCCCTCCATCCCCGGCGGGCGACGCAGGCGTCCCTACTGATTTTTACCCTCCACCATCGGGAAGGTCGTGTCACCCTGAGCGTAGCGAAGGGTCTGACGGGCCGGTTACGGAGATCCTTCGCTGCGCTCAGAGCCTGCCCTGAACGAAGTGAAGGGATGACACGACCGGGAATGATCGGATAAATTATCAGGCCAGGTATTTCTGAAATACACAGAATTATACATTACGAAAGGGGCCAGGGGTGTCCGGCTGACTGGTAGATGGCCTCAATGGTGCGCAGGTTATCGAGGGTTTCATCGAGGCTAAAGGTCGGCTGCGTGCCGGTGCGGATACAGAGTCCGAAGTGTTCGACTTCGAGCCGGTAGTGGTCAATGGCGGTGATGCGCTGGTGAATGGTCTGTCCTTCGATGCTCAAAACTACTTCGGTATCGACTACAGGCGGAGTGAAGGGAAACGGGATGGTGATGCTGCCTGCATCACCAATGATTTCGCATACCTGGCGCGTTGGCAGCGCAAAATTTGAATCGATCAGACCAAAGCGGCCATCGCCGAAATCAAGCACGGCGCTGGAGGCAATTTCGACCTCGCCTGCTGCCTGGGAGAAGACGCGCCCGGCAACAGCGTAGGGCGCGTGTCCGTACACAGCGCGGCAGAAGTTGATGGGGTAGCAGCCCACGTCCATGAGCGAACCGCCTGCCAGGGCTGCTTGCAGGCGAATGTTATGCGGGTGCGGGGGAACCATGATATTGAAGGAAAACGAGGAACGCACCAGTTTGACGTTTCCGATGCGCCCCTCATGCACCTGTTCCAGCGCCCAGATGGTCTGCGGGTGAAAGCGGTACATAAAGGCTTCCATCAGCAGTTTGCCGCTTGTTTGCGCAGCCTCGACCATCATTTGACCCTGTTCGGCGGTGACGGCCATCGGTTTTTCACATAGCACGTGCTTGCCAGCCTCAAGCGCCTTGATGGTCCACGCAGCGTGCAGGCTATTGGGCAAGGGGTTGTAGATAGCGTCAATCTCAGGATCGTTCAGCAGACTATCGTAATCACCGTACAGGCGCAGATCGGGCAGGTGCGCAAACTTCTCCCGCGCGCTGAGGATGGTGCGACTGGCTACCGCCACCAGTTGCTCGCTCGCTGACGCGAGTATGGCGGGAATAACACGCTTGACGCCAATAGTGGCGGCGCCGAGTACTCCCCAACGGATAGGAACAGTTTGAAGCGTTTGAGAGTTCTGCATGTGCCGATTCCTTTGCTACAACTTGTATTGTGATGTGTAGGGACGCGATTCATCGCGTCTCTACGCCCATTCGCTCCTAAAGCGATGATGGAGATACACACAAGCATGAGGGTCTCGCACCCACCCCTGTCATCCTGAGCGTAGCGAAGGATCTCCGCCGGGTATGCGCAGATCCTTCGCTACGCTCAGGATGACAGGCTCAGGAGCGGACGCGCTTCAGGGCATTCCTACACCCAACCGCCGCTTTTGGAACTGCGGATGACCGCGTCAATTACTTGCATATTGGCAACGGCATCTTCGATGGGCGTGGGAACAGCGGTGTTGTGCAGTATTGCTTGCGCAAACATATCGCCCTGCAACGTATACTGGTTGCAGGTATCCAGCAAGATTTCCTCTATTTCGTCGCCGTGTTGGTACCAGATTTTACACGGACGGTTCGCTGGAGCGTTGAAGGGAATCTCTATTTCGATTCTACCCTCTGTGCCAAAGATGTTGACACGTTGGTAGGGTGTCAACTGGGTCGAGCAGGTAAAAGTCGAGGTACCCTGTCCAAAATCCAGTATACCCGAGGCGATGCGGTCGGTTTTGAGCTGTGGATCGTACTCTATGAGGCCGGATACGCGCTGTGGTTCCGCGCCGAAGATGAAACGCGCCACGGAGATGTTGTAACAGCCGATGTCGAGCATCCCGCCGCCGCCGACTTCGGCAATATTGCGGATGTTGCGCGGGTCATCATTATAGTAGGAAAAGAACGATTGAACGGTGCGCAATGCGCCGATTTTGCCATCGCGCACCAACTGGCGAGCGAGCTGCCATTGCGGATGGAAACGATACATGAACGCTTCCATAATTTTCAGGGTTGGATGCTGTTTAGCTGCATCCACCAGTTTTTGCGCTTCGGCAAGGGTGGGAGCAATGGGCTTTTCGCACAATACGTGTTTGCCAGCTTCCAACGCCTTGATTGACCAGGGTACGTGCAGGTGGTTGGGCAGCGGATTATAAATAGCATCTATTTGTGGGTCGGCCAGTAGTTCTTCGTATGAGCCATAGGCCCTGGGAATACCCGGTTGCTGCGCCTCACTTTGCGCCCTTGCCAGGTCGCGTGAGGCAATGGCTGTCACTTCACAATAGGCACTTTGCTGCATAGCCGGAATAACGATTGATGTGCCGATGTGGGCGGTGCTAAGCACGCCAAAACGAATTTTGCTCATAAGAAACGATGCCTTTCTTGCAGAGAAAAGTAGCGACGCCCCTTGCGGGCGTCCAGTCTTTTTATAGTTATGATGTGCGTAATGATGAACACGGGACGCCCGCAAGGGGCGTCGCTACTGGACGGTTGTCAGCCGGTGGGCGAAGCGCACGACGGTTGTTTCATGCCAGGCGCAGCCGGTAGGCGAAGTGCAAGACGGCATGGGTCGGTTGACGCAGCCATCGACTGAGCAGTGTAATAAGCAGGGCTGCGATTAGCCCATTGATAGCGCCGCCCAGGATATCGCCTGGATAATGCACTCCCACGTAAATACGCGCCACACCTATCGTACATGCTATCACAAAAGCGAGGATCAAGAGTAAGATGGGGGCAATCAGCAAGGGAAATGCGGGCTGATGGCTGTCTTTTGAAGGTTGGCGCAGCGTAGTAAGCATGGCGGGGACTAAGTTAAAGAGCAGCAAACCGAAGACCGCGAATGACCACGCGCTATGATCGCTGGGAAATGAGGCATCGGCTGCATGGGCAATCAACTGATGCACGGTATGGCTGACAAATGGGCGAGGCTCGAAAATAAATTGTTCGAGCAACAGATTGAAGGCATAGGCCAGCAAGCAGGCAAATGCTACCCATAGCACTACCGAGCGTCGTTGGTCGAGCAGTTCCGCCTGCGCGGGACTCAATGCCCGTTTGCGCCAGTTCAATGGCACGCCCCACACCAGTACCAGGAGCAGCGGCCAGGAGAAAATTAACAAATTGGCGGAAAAGATCATCAATGCATCAAAAAAGGGATACGAGCCGGCAGGCGCATTGATCTTCTGGAATAGCAGATAGTTCAGTTGTAGAATTGAAGACACCGGGATATGTTCCTCCTATTAATTTGGATGGGCGCATTATACAGGTTGATGGGCATTTCTGTAAAGTTGTGCCTGTGTCATGTTATGTAAACTTGCGATGTTTTGAAGATATGGGCGTGGATACCCTCTGGTTTTGATCTATCCGGTCTGGGGGCATGTCCAGGTAACAGTAGCATTACTGCCATCGCTGCCTGTGAAGAAGAAGCTACCACTGGTGCAATCATTGGCCGGAATGGAGATATTTACCACCGTCTGTTGACCGGCGGATATGGTTCCACTGGTGGGACTCAAGCTGGCTCCGGGTAAATTGCTGGAAACAGACGAGGTCCAGTTCAATTGACCCTGCGAGCCTGAGGACAAGAACAGCGTCACAGTACACGTCCAGCCATTAGTAGAATCTCCGGGACAGGTGGGTGTGTTGACTGTCACCCCTAACGAGGGAGCAGCGCAGCGCCAACTCAAAGGGATGGTGCTGGCAGAGCTGCTGATCGTGATGGTTGCGCTGGCGGGACAGAGCATATCTGGTATGGTAACGGCTGCGGTAGCTGCTTGACCCGGAGAGAGGGAGCCGCTTGAAGGATTAATGCTTATGCCGCTTACTCCGCTGCTGGTGGCGTTCCAGGACCAGGTGGCCTGGTTGTTGGCGCTGGCCGTGATAGTAACCGGGCAGTTCCAGCCCGAACCGGCGGTATAGGGGCAGGAGCCGAGGCTGGCTGTTCCCGTTGGTTGCTGGACGATACAACTCCAATTGACGGTCGCGGTTTTATTGTTTTGATCGACGAAGGTAAAGCTATTGCTAGCGCAGGGGATCGAGGCAATCGTCACTTGCTGCGAAGTCAGGCTGGACGAGAGTTGTCCGCTGGAAGGACTGAATGTAATGTTGGTGCCGCCAATTCCCGTTGGCGCGAACCAGTTGAGATTCCCGGGGGCGCTCTCGCTCACCGTGACTGCGCAGGTATACGTGCCATCTCTATTTTGCGAACAACTGCTTGAAGTCGTGTCTATAGTGCCCGGCGCTACCTGTATCACCGGTATCACCGGTGTTGGTGTTGGCGATGGCGGCAGGGTAGGAGTTGGTGACGGCGGCAGGGTAGGAGTCGGCGAGGGTGACGGTATTGATGTGGGCGACGGTGATACAGTCGGTGATGGGGATGAGGATGGCGTCGGTGTATTGCCGGAAAGCAACGCCAGCGTCACCGGGATGGTAACTGTGCCGCCATTCGAGCGAATAATGATGCTGGCCGTATTGCTGCCTGTTTGCAGGCTGCTACTCCTCGTATCGACCGTTACCTGAACATTTTGCGGTATGCCTCCCGCATTCACGCTGCCGTTTGAGAGGCTCAACGAAAGCCAGCTCGCGCCGTTGATGCTTCCCTGCCATTGGAGGGCCAGCGTCCCCTGGTTGCCAATAGTAAGAGTATTGGTTACTTGCTGTCCCGGCGTGAGTTGCCCGAAATCAAGACGCGCCGGGTTCACTTTCAACTGTGACTGTCTGGTTGTAAGCGGCGGCCCGACGCGCATTTGCACGGCGATTTGCGCATTCCCCCCGTTTGAACGTATTGATATCACGCCGCTATAGGACCCCTGTTTGAGTTTTCCGGTATCGACGAGCGCATACAATGCATCTTGCGTGCTATTGGGTTGAAGAGCGCCGCTGCTACTTTGCAGTGATAGCCAGGGAGAACCGCCGGTTGTGGCGTTCCAATTGAGCGGAGAACCGCCAGCATTGCCAATCAATACCGATTCTGCTACCCGGCTGCCCTGGGGGATAACGCCAAAATCAAGTGTTGCAGGATTGATTACAAGGCGCGCGGGTTGGGCGAGCAGGGTAAAAGTGACATCCGCGTCGCGCGAACCGGTGTTCTCTTTCGCGTGCAGGATGTTTCTTCCGGCAGGCCAGCTCCTTTGCGCTACTACATTGGCGTCAAAGGTTCCCGTGATGCCTACCACAATCGTGCCGCTGGCGTTTTGCGCCTGGTTAGTATCCAGCATGTCCGCCAGGTTCGCCACTCCAGAGCCAGCGAGCGCGCCCGGTATGGGACGTGACCCGGCCAGAGTCGCGGGCAGGCCGTTATCGACGGTCAGGGTGATGGAGCCTCCTGGCACAAAACCTCGCCCGTGCAGTTGTAAGATGCCGCCAACAGAGACTGTGCCGCTACTGTTCAAAGAGAGGGCGGGCGAACTCGCCAGCACAAAAATGATGCCGCCGGAAGCCATGACCACCACTGCCGTTAGTAATATGATCGCCCATTTCGCGGCGATGCTCGTTGCCGCTTTCGAGGTCGTTGCCGCTCCTGTATGATGGGCGCGTCCCAGGTGAAATCTATGCGCCTGGTGCGTTTGTGCGTGTCCATGCTCCGCGCGCTCGTGTCCATGCCTCCCATGCGCCTTGTGCGCAGGATGATGTTGTTCCGCCGGCATCGAATGCTGCTGGTGATGGAGCGGCTGTTGCTGCTGGTGCGGCACCTGGTGATGCTGGGGAGCCGAGGGGGATGAGGGGGATGAGGGGGAGGATGGAGCCTGGTGAGCCAGTTCATGTGGCGCCGGGGCCTGGCCTGCCAGGTGCGGATTTCCCTGCACGACTGGCCCGTTGCCCATGTGTGGAGTTCCCTGTACGGCTGGGACGCCGCCTATTTGCGGTGTTCCTGGCACGACTGGCACATTGCTGGCCGGAAGCTGCCCCAGGCCTCCGGCTGCCAGTGGAGCAATCACTTCAGGCCCAATGGTCTGATATTCGTCGCTCTGGCGGTCAAGATAATGCCATGTTTGTGGATTGAACGATTCCTCACCCGACCAGTTTGTATTCATGGTCATATCGCCATCGCGCTGACTGGATGGCGCGTTTTCAATTGACGGGAAGGATGAGTTGGTGAAAAGCGGTGGTGTCGGGGAAGGATTCATGATGCTGGTAACGCTTTTTTGTACCTCGCCGGGTATGTGCCCGCAAATGCCGCAGAAACGCGCATTTTCAGGTATCTCAGCGCCGCAATAATCGCAATATCGCATGGTCTTCCCCCCGAAACAGGCAGATCACGTTAAACAAGCCGGCAGCACTTTAGTCTGGATGTTGGAAATATTTCTCATCCATAGTGTAACAAATATTAGACGCATAATCAATGGGAAATTGGGAGATGGATGTATAAGGGGATGGGTGGATGTATAAAATGAGGTTTGATGATATATGACCAGCCTCAATTAATGGTAATATTTCACAATCTTGTACCTGTGCGATGAACCGGTTTGTGTCAAACCGTGTCAGATCATTTCATTATATATTATATGATCTAGAGATAGTATGAAATGGATGCTTGATATTTTTCTAGTATTGGAGTATTCCAGGGACGGGGTAGTATGTTGCTTATAAGACTCCTGGCATCCCGCGTTCCTGGTTTACACGAGTGAATGTGATTCTACTATTACAGTATGCTAGCTACAATGTATAAGTAGAGATAGCTCACATTACATTACCTGTGCCCATTTTGAGGGCGTCACCGGTTTCCCCGTCAACTTTGGTATCTACTTTTCCGGATCAACTTTTGTTATCAGGTATCTTGCCGCGACGGTTAAAGAGGAATCTATGCAGATTCAGCAACAACAGGATACTTGACATGTAGAGAAAACCAATTGTAAGGAGATGTCTTTCAATGAGTCGAATTATTAATCGCAGGAGCATCACAGGCGTTGTGATTGCTCTTACGCTCGTTGCAGCATTCGTGGGAGGTATTACATTGCGTGGCAGTGGGACACCAGCCAAGGCATCAGGTACTTCCACGACCAAGAGCGTATTCTGTAACAAGCTCGGCAAGACCATCCAGGCGTCGACAGGCGCTCAGATGTACTGCTTTGGTCCGCAGGCGAACGGTCCGGCCAATGCCAACCGCCCTGCCACACGTTCGTATGGTTCCAACGTTGACGCAGCCAATCCGAGCGAAGATATTGCGCCATCGGGTGTTCAGTCTTATGGGCAGGCGGAAGTCTCCATTGCTGCTGCCGGACAATATGTGGTTGAATCGTGGAACGATGCGACCGCTTTCTTTAGCAGTTGCGGCTCGCCGATGTTCAAAGAAGAGGCGACGGGCATTGGCTTCTCATCTAGGGGTAGATGGAACGAAGCTGTCATCAAGTGCAAAGTACTAGTGTGATCGTCTTCTATTTTCCCTCCTCTCTCTTCAATGAAGTCTCTTCTCTCCGCAGCTTATCCTTTATTCTTGCAAAGATAGTCGTATGAGAAAACTCGTATGAGATACTGCGTTCACATACGAGTTTTTGTGTCTCTTCGGGCGTATCGTTCCCTCTCGAAGTTCTACAAGAAAGAGTAAAGGGAGGACTCAGAGAGAGATTCCCCTCAATTTTCTGGTGTTTCTTGCTCGCTCCTCGTTCTATCAGTAGAGTGCGTTCAGGCGCTCGTTCCCTTGGAGGATGTTCCCAGTGGTCGTGCGCCTACTTTTCTACTTGAAGGAGCAAAACACATCCATGAAACGTCAATGGGATATTGAAGAGCTGATTGAACAGTTTACCCTGGTTGCGGAAGACGAAGAGTTGCTCGCTAATAAAACGGGAGCAACGCGCTTAGGTTTTGCGCTCTTACTGAAATGTTTTCAGTTGGAGGGAACGTTTCCTGCTGCCAAACATGAGATCCCGAAAGATGTGGTGAACTATGTGGCTCACCAACTAAAACTGGAGGCCTCGCTCTTTGCCCAGTACGACTGGGAGGGGCGTACGATCAAGTTGCATCGGACCCAGATCCGGGAGCAGTACCACTTTCGCGAGGCGACCGTCATTGATACGGAAGAGATGACGAGCTGGCTGATCTCGACGACCCTTGCGGCTGACCAAAATATGGAACATCTCAAAGCCAAGGTCGCAGAGCGTTTTCGCGAGTTGAAGATTGAGCCTCCTACCCCCGAGCGAGTCGAACGGCTCATTCAGACGGCGTGTGTGACCTATGAGCAACAGTTCTTCGAGACTGTGTTGCAGCGCCTGCCAGCGTCCACGCGTGAGCAGCTCGATGCCCTGCTCGAACGGTACAAAGAGGAAGAAGGGGAAGCGGAACTGGAGGAGGAGGAGCCAGGCATCCCCAACCAGAGGCCAGAGGGACGCCCGCGGGTGGTCCGCTGGCGCGACTTGAAAGCCAGCCCTGGGGCCATTGGTCTGGAAAGTGTCCTGGTCGAGACCGATAAATTGCGCGTGCTCTCCAGCCTTGCTCTTCCGGCGGACTTGTTTGATGCCGTTTCCCCCAGGGTCGCCAGGCTGTACCGGGAGCGAGCTGCCACCGAGGGCATCACGGAACTACGCCGCCACCCGGTTGCCACTCGGTACACCTATCTGGCCGCGTTTTGCTTGCACCGGAAGGCTGAGATTATTGACAGCTTGCT
>DAHVFL010000107.1 GCA_027316975.1 Chloroflexota bacterium
CTGAGGAAGAGCATAAACCGGATCACTAACGTGGGCATAACCGCTATCCTTTCCGCTTAACGCTGCCCATCCAACTATACAGACGCACTATCCGTGTTTGTATGAGATGTGGGGCAGTATTTCCATGCATGAGTATAGCAGAAGAGCGGTAATATAGGAAGACTATCAGGACGACCGCCCGGAGTCGTCCATCCCATCCGCCTGTCACCCTGAGCGCAGCGAAGGTCTGCCTCGCCGGGCAACCGTGGCGTTGGAAGCTTAGACCCTTCGCTGCGCTCAGGGTGACAGGGCTACGAGGATCAAGGCAGCAGTTGGCGCGAGGGCCTACCAGACACTGATCGGGTTCCGAAGCACCCAGGAGTTGGCAGAACCTTAACCCAGAGAAGTATAGACAACCAATCGTAACGTTGTCTGGTGTTGGCTGGCAATCCAGTCTCCAGCGCAAGTAATCAAATTGAGGTAGCTGCCGTTGGAGTTTCCGAAAATCTGCTGAATTGGCGCATTCTGCGGCGTATAGTACTCTATTTCTCTCACATGAAATACCAACGTTTTCCCGGCGACATCAATCACGGTCACTTCGTCTCCCACGCGCATATCCCGCAGACGCCAGAAGACGGCGGGAGAGCCGCCCGTACGATCGAGGTGTCCGTCGATCACCGCGCTACCACGTTCGCCCGGACGCGGACCCGACGCATACCATCCTACGTCGTCCCACGGCCGGCGCTGTGGTACCGCCAGTTCGCCGCCAGGTGTGACTCCCACGCTCTCAATAAATGCATTGACACCTATGGCGGGGATGAGCAAGCGCGCCGGATTCGCTCTCACAACTGCTCCCGCTATCATCACCGAATTTGTTGTGTGATGCGCGACTGGCGACGAGGCCGGTGCCGGACTCGCCTCCAATTTTTGAGAAGGTTGAGCAGTAAGTCCTTGACCACAGCCTCCCAGGACAAGTGTTACAGTTAGCGCCAGTAAACCCATTACCAGCTTAACCGAACGCATACCTTGCACTCTCTTTCCTCCAGGTATCTTTACGCACGCGTTTTCGCTTTTCGATGAGCTTTTGCCAGGCGGCGGCTGAGCGCGCCAGAGCCAAATGCCACCAGGGCGAAAGCTCCAAACAGCCAGAACATGGGCGATTGTGGGCCGCCCGGCGCAGCGGACGGGTTTGGATCGCTGCCGGTATTCGGTGATCCTGGCAGGCCAGTCGTCTGAGCAGTTACAATTTGCGCGGGCGGAGTTCCGTTCGCCATACCAACAGCAAACACACTGGTTATCATATTTGCTTGCAGCGTCGTCGAAACAGGCAAAGTAACGTTGGACTGGGTTGCGCTCACATTGAACGTATACGCGCCTGCCTGCATGGTGAGATAATTACTGGCCTGCGGGTAGGCCAATCCGCTCACGACAGTGCTCCCTCCATTTGAGATATTCACGGAGCCAATACCGGGCGAGAGATGATAGAAGCGTACCTTCGCCTGGCCAGTCGCAAGCTGATTGTTATCAGTGAAGACCTGTAGCGAAAAACCGGTTGCCTGCGTGCCCAACGCCGCAACCGTGAAAGCAGCGCCAGGGCTGACCGCCAAAGTCTGGGTAATCACTGATGCGCCAGAACCCTTACCAACCAGGGCAATCTGAACCTTGTGAGGGCCAGGCGGTATGGTCGCATAACTCGTGACCGAGGCAAACTGGAAACTACTGAGCAACACGGTGCCATCCACAAAAACATCCGCTGTTCCGATACCTGGCGCGGCGTGGATGATACGCACAAACGACGGACTTTCAGCAGCGACGGGACTCGCCTGCAGGAAAAAAACGGCGAGAAGAGCAAATATGCCAGAGATAAGTGAGATACCGCGCGCTAAACGCAAGAAAGATTGTTTCACCATTGACATAACCTCCTTCTGCTGCACTAAAGTAATCTTCCATCTATCTATCTATAAAATACAATGAATTGAGACAAATGTAAATGAATATAGCATAAAATTATGATATACTTGAGCTTATATAAACAATAATACACTATTAAAGCGCCAATCATTCGTAATTAGATACATAGATGTAAAAAAGGCATTATGCGCATCATCGGAGTCGACATACCTGTTAAAATTACCTCTGGCTTCTTGTTTTTATCATGATACATATTCAGTCATGCCAACATCGTTATACACGAGGAATCGCCAGTGGCCCTGCTTGATCGCTTCGGGGCATATCACCCGACCATCGATACAAATAAATGGTCAGAGTTGCCACCCGAACGTTAGGAGAGGAAGCATCGCGGGCACAGATGGGGGTTATCTATACCCGAGAAGAGAACTACTCACACTTAAGACGCATCAAAGTCTTTGAGTACCGAACTGAGGGTTGAGCGCCGAACGCGGTAGATCTCACGTTTGCCGCGATGCGGAAGCTTGATGGCTTCCAACGCGCCGTTCTTAATCCAGCGTCGCACCGTAGCCTCGTTGACGCGCAAACGGGCCGCGACCTCCTGGACAGTCAATAATTCTTCCATTGTTTCAACCATAGGGGATACCTCCTAAACTCTTGTGCAGGCTGGCGTGCTAACTGAATAATACGTGACTTGAGACGATACTCAGTAAAAAATGCCACAACCAACAATTGCCGCTTTAAAGACATCGACGCTGCAAGTTGACAATTCGTGTAACTTGCAAACAACTCATTTCAGGAGTAGTACTCATGAAACGCAGTACTTCTAAAAGAAGTAACGAACAAAATAGCGAAAGCAAGAAAGCGCCACTCACGCTCTGCGTCTCATCTCCACAAAATCACGATTCCCGTACTCGGCGCTGAGCCGCGTAAATATGCCAGCGCGCTCGAAACCTGCGCGTTCATACACACGTATAGCACGTTCATTGAACGTCAGGACATACAGGCGGAAATAATCAGGCGCAAAGTGTTCTCTGGCAAAGTCCAGCCCCGCCTGTGTGAAGGCCAGGCCCAGCCCTTTGCCCGTCAAATCTGGCCGCATACCGAGACCAACCGTAATCGTATTATGCTCGCTATACAGGTGAGGCTCGCCGCTATCCCATACCTGCGCCGACGAGCCGTAGGCGAAGAAACCAACCAGCTCCCCGCGTTCATCTTTGACAGCGTAGTGCGGGCTGCGCCGGTCAAGCATTTCCGCCGGGTCATCCTCCTCTGCCCAGTTATAAATAGTACACTGGCCCTCATACCGCCACGCCAGAATCGCGCGCGCATCTGCCTCTTCCAGCGCCACAAAGTGAAATTCCACGATACACCTCCTTCCTTTTAGACTCATTTAGTATCATTACGTTAAAGAACGTAAAAAATGACGTTTTAACCAACCATAGTAAAGTGAAAAACGTAATGTCCTATTCCTGACATCTTCTGTCAACATTTTATGCTATGCTTTTAGCAGCGTCATAGTGATAGACAGAGCATGAAGGAATGTGCGTATGCGAGCCGATCGATTACTGGTACTACTCTTGTTGCTACAAACACGGGGGCGCGTCACGGCGCAATCGCTCTCGAAACGGCTGGAAGTTTCGGAACGCACCATCTATCGCGACCTGGTATCGTTGAGCATGGCAGGCGTCCCCGTGTACGCGGAACGCGGCCCCGGCGGCGGCTGGTCGCTCCTGGAAGATTATCGCACCAATCTGACCCGCCTGACAGAAGCCGAGGTCAATACGCTCTTCGTATCTGGAACGACAGGCCCGCTCAAAGACCTCTGGCCTGGCAAAGCAAGCGAAGATGCCATGCTCAAGTTGCTGGTCGCGCTTCCATCGGTCTACCGCAACAATGCCGAACTGGCGCGCCAGCGTATTCACCTCGACGCAACCGGCTGGTTCCGGCACGACGAACCCGTGCCGCACCTGCCACTGCTACAAGAAGCCATCTGGAACAATCACAGTCTTCGTCTGACCTACCGGCGCGGCAACGACAACTCCGTCAACCGGCGCACGGTCAATCCCTACGGCCTGGTGGCAAAGGCCAGCATCTGGTACCTGGTGTGTACCACAGTGGAGTCCGGCGGTGAGATGCGCGTCTACCGTGTTGCGCGTATTCAAGACGCTGAACTCAGCGGCGAACACTTCGAGCGACCGGCCGATTTCGACCTCATCGCCTTCTGGACAGGCTGGATGGCGTCTTTTGAGAAGAGTCGTTATGGATACGCGGTCAAAATGCGACTCGCGCCCGAATACATAGCAGAGGTCTCATCGCTCATTGGCGACCGGGTGCGATTACTGGAGCAAGAGGCTGGCCCACCCGATGAACAGGGGCGTATCACCTTGCAGCTTTATTTCGAGTCGCCATTACAGGCGCGCTCGCACCTGCTCAACCTCGGTCCAATCGCAGAGGTGATCGAACCACAGGAACTGCGCGACAGCATCGCGGACTATGCCACGAGGACCGCAGCTTTGTATAATAAATGATTGCAACTTCCAGGGCGGGAGCAAGCCTCAGAAGCGTTCTCTCCCGCCAGCTTTTCCAGGGCGGGGGCAGAGCCGCCGCCTTCCACTAGTAGGTTTTTAAGAAAGGCATCAGCGAGGTGAAAGATGTCATGCTGAGCGCAGCGAAGAATCTGCGTGCTACCCGGCGGGAGATTCTTCGCTGCGCTCAGCATGACAGGCGAGATCGGCACGTTTCAAAAAAACCTACCAGTGAAAGGCAAGCCCCGCCCCTACCCTGCTACGAGATACTTGCTGCGCAAGTATCTCGTAGCAGGGTAGGGGCGACCCTTGTGGTCGCCCTGGTAATTGCCCGGCTTTTATGTACTAAAACTATTGACACCCATATAGCTTGAAACGTATACTGCTTGTGCCGTACCCTCTTTTTAGTCAAATGAAGTGTAATAGAGTGTCTGTCAGTGTGATGATTGAAGATCGTGGTTGAGTAGAACTAAGGAAACAGTAAGGCTATGGAACAACTTTCCACTTTGCATATTCTTCGCAGCGACGCCGATTACCGGTTTCGTCTCGAATCTCCCAACGGCCCATCGTCCGGCCCTCTGGAGACTACAACCGAACTGAGCGCCGAACAACAAGAACGCTTGCGTCGCTTATTGCTGACGGCCTCTCAATATATCCAATCGGGCGACATGAAGGGCCAGGCGCGACGCAGTGGCAGTCTTGACACGTTCATCAGCCTGGGGCGTTTCCTCTTTGATACGCTGCTACCATCTACTCTACAAGAGGGTTTGCGCCATCTCGATGCCCCGCTCCTCCTGAACACCAATACGCCAGATATTCCCTGGGAGCTGCTCTACGATAGCAAGCCTGCCCCAGGTCATTTCATGTGCCAGCATATGAGCATTGGGCGGCAATCCAGCAGCCAGCGTACTTCATCACTGCGTCCTTTCGCGAACGAGCGATTAAGCGTAGATACCGCCCTGCACAAAAGCCGCAAACCGGGCCGGCGTGAAACGCAGGGATTAACTACACTCTTTCTTGTCAATCCCACCGGAGAATGCGCGGGTGCGGAAGAAGAGGTCGCCACGCTCTGTACCACCTTACCGGAATCGGTTGCGCGCATCATCCTGTATCGCCAGCAGGCGAACCAGTTAGAGATGCGTATGCATTGCACTACCGATATGCCGCAAGTTCTTCACTACGCCGGGCCAGTACCTGTCGCCACACCAAACAGCGAAGCCCACCTCGCCCTGGCCGGTAACTCGCGCCTCGACAACACCACCGCCGCGCAACTATTTCAATCGCTGCCCAGGCGCCCCCTTATCATCTTGAGCTACTATAACGGCTCGCGCACCGGCAGCTTACCGCCCTATGACATGGAAGCGCTCGCCGCCTCAAATCTCATGGCGTCGGGTGCCAGCGCGGTTCTCACTATGCGCTGGGCGACCAATGCGCAAAGGGCGCGCGAGTTTATCGTCCTTTTTTACCAGGAAGTGGCAGAGGGGGTATCACTTGGCGAGGCCATGCGACGCGCCCGCGCCACCGTCGCGCAGCGACACCCGGACGACCTCTCCTGGCTCAGCTATGTCCTGTACGGCGACCCCACTACAATACTTGTTGTCAATCCTCCTGGCGGACGCGACCGCAACCTTGAATTGCCGCTCGACGCGCTGGAAGAGAATATGATGCAGCCGATGTTCTCATCGTCCAACGCGCTCGACCGTCGTTTCTTACAAGAAGTATTGAGCCTGGGCTTGATGGAAGCGCGGCGTATGCATAAAGACTACCTCGGCACGCCCCATCTTTTTATCGCTCTGACCAAGCTTGATGGCGGCTGTACCCAGGACGCCTTGCGCACGCTCAATTTCTCTCCCAAACAAGTGCGCGATGTCGTCCGGCTGGCGCTGGGTCCGGGCAAAGCCACCAGCGAGACGCCCATCCTTCCAACGCGCCGGTGCAAAGAGATTCTACAAACGGCGGAACGCAACGCGCTCAGCGCGGGTTCCACCTCTATCGATGAACGCGCCATCGCCCAGGCAGTGCTGGGCGAAAAAGACGGCGTCACCCACGAACTACTCACCAAGATGGGCATCAATCCATCGCAATTAGTCGAATTGATCCTGTCGAGCAACGCGCGCGCGCTGCTCGAACTTGTGCCTTCAGTGAGCGCGAACCCCGCGATAGCCCCCATCGAACTGCCCGTTGGCATCAGCCCGGAAGGCGGCATCAAGGGCAACAGTTCGACGCTGGAACGCCTGGGGCGCGACCTGACGAAGCAGGCCACCATGAAGGAGTTGCAGCCACTCATCGGACGAGAAAAAGAGATGCGCCTGCTCATCCAGACGCTGATGCTTAAAGACCGCAACAACCCTATCCTGATCGGCGATTCGGGCGTGGGAAAAACTACTATCGTCATGGGACTGGCTCAGCGCATCGTTGACGGCAAAGTGCCGCCAGAGTTGCGCGGCAAACGCCTGATCGAACTCTCAGCCAGCTCGCTCGTAGCCGGCACCAAGTACCGGGGCGAATTTGAAGAGCGATTGTTGAAGGTGCTCGAAGAGGCGGAAGGCAGCGGCGACATCATCCTCTTCATCGACGAAATGCACCTCTTGATCGGGACTGGCCGCGCCACCGATGGCAGCATCGACGCCGCGGGCATTCTCAAGCCCGCGCTGGCAGGCGGGCGACTGCGCTGCATAGGCGCAACAACCCCACAGGAATACCGCGCCATCGAAAAAGACGCCGCCATGGAACGCCGCCTGCGCCCCATCATGATCGAAGAACCTTCAATCGATGAGGCGCTTGCCATCTTAACCGGAATGCGCGACCTCTACGAACAGCACCACCATGTCGTCATTTCAAAAGAGACGCTGTACGCAGCGGTACATCTTTCCGAGCAGTACCTGCCCAACCTGCGCCTGCCGGACAAAGCGTGCAGCGTGCTCGACGAAGCCTGCTCGCAGGCGCGCGTTCACATGGCCGAGGATGAAAACGAGTCCGAGCAGGATGATATGGACGATAGTGATGATGGCTTCGGAGAGCAAACGGTGATCATCCCGTCCATGATCGCCGAAGTCATCTCGCACCGCACCGGCATACCTGTGCGCGCGCCAGGACGCGAGGAGCGCGACCGCCTGCTTAACCTGGAGGCCCTGCTCAAACGGCGCGTCATCGGCCAGAACGAGGCCATCGCGCGTGTCACACAGGCAATCCAGGTCGCGCGCGCCGGCCTCAAACCGCGCCACCGGCCGGCGGGCGTCTTCATCTTCTTAGGCCCCACCGGGGTTGGCAAAACCGAGCTGGCACGCGCCCTGGCGGCTGAGGTCTTTGGCTCCGACGAACACCTGATCCGCGTTGACATGTCGGAATACATGGAGAAGCACGCCGTTTCGCGTATGATTGGCGCTCCTCCCGGCTACATCGGACATGACCAGGAAGGCCAGTTGACGGGCAAATTGCGCCGTCGCCCCCACTGCGTCGTCTTGCTCGACGAAGTGGAAAAAGCCCATCCAGAAGTGTTCGATCTCTTCTTACAAGTGTTCGATGCCGGTCGTCTCACCGATGCCCAGGGCCACACCGTGGACGCGCAGCACGCCATCTGGATCATGACCTCCAACGTCGGCACCGACATGCTGGGCCACTCGATGCCCAGCGGATTCCGCGCCGGCAAAGGAGCCGTCGAAGATTCGCAGCGCGAGCGCCTCATGGAACGCCTGCGCCAGACCTTCCGCCCCGAATTCCTCAATCGTATCGACGAAGTGGTCATCTTCCAACCACTCGACCAGGAGCAGGCGCGTGCCATTACGCGCTTGCAAATGAACGAACTCGCCGCGCGCCTTCTCGAACAGGGGCTGACACTGAATGCCGACGACAACGCCATCAACCTGCTGTGCAAAGAGGGCTTCAGCCCGACGCAGGGCGCGCGCCCACTACGCCGTGTCATCGAAAAGCTGCTCACCGTCCCCCTGAGCCTCCGCATCCTGCTCGGCAACATCCCGGAGCAGGCCAGCGTGCATGTCGGCGCCGACGAGGGCAAGCTGACCATCGATATCCGCGACCCCGCCGCGTTGGCGATTGAAGTCGAGGAAGAAGTAGACAGTGAAATCAAGGTAGACGCTTTATAGCAAATAGTTGGCACAATTGAAAATAATCCCGTATATGGAAGAAAGAGGCAAGTTGTATGGCTAAAAACTATCTCTATTATGGAGATAACCTGGATATCATGCGGCGATACCTCAAGGATGAGCGTCAGGTGAATGTGACTTTTAAGAAGGCTCCGCGGGTAAAAGAGGAGCAGTTAGATATATTACAACTGCCAATGGGGTAGTTTGCTTCACTATATTGGAAGCAAATACATATGTACCAAAAACAGGGAGACAGCGACGGGGGTGGTCGCTGTCTCAGAAGGGAAGGAGACTGAGAAAATCTCCTCGTCTCCTGGGTCGGCGTGGCTGCGATGATCGAAGTTTGTCTGGAACGCGCTCTACAGTCGGTACACCCGGAGTAACGCTGCAACAGTACACGCCTGGAGCGACAGCTACAACAGCACACGCCCGGAACGTAACTCTTCAGGTCTACCCTGGAGCGCCATTCAACAGAACAATTGGCACCCTAACGATCACCGCTCACCACTACAACGAGTATACATCCTCATCCTTTACCCTCCCTTACGCCGCGCTTCAGTCTCACTTTAGCTTTTTACTTGCCATTTCATTTATTTTTATCTATTTATGACCGTTATACAAGCAAAGCTTACCAGCACAGAGAAGACTCCCAATGTACCTTACATAAGACAACTTCTCTAATTTGACACATGATAGGGGGTTCTCTATTTCCACGCGGAACCTCCGTTTCACTCTTGATGGAATAAACACGGCAGTTTGCTATTACAAGAGTGATTTATGTTGAACGAAAGGAACATTTTTCCCGAATCAGACCCCTGATGACTACAAATTTAGCCTCGGCAAGAGCTTTATCAGCAATATATCCGGTACGACAGACTCTGAAACTCTTACCGCCAATTTTACAGGCTCGTACCAGATAGCGCCATTTTCTCAAAGAGCGTGTGATCCCGCCAACTGTTAAATCGTAGCAGGGTGAATGGATTTGTTTCTTCATCGTATACGTCCTTCAGAGTGACGTAAAATTCAGTAGCGACACCCCTTGCGGGTGTCCCCTACGACTCTTGTGCAGTCGCAGGGAACACCCGCAAGGGGTGTCGCTACTGGTTTCACCCGCAAGGATGCAAAGCTCAAAATTTCCAAACCTTGACTCACTCGCCTCCGTAATGCTATCGTATGTACTAGACCGACTGGTCAGTCTAGTACATAAAGGGATGTAGAGCAGAGTATGGCAGCACGCCCGGAATTAAGCGCGGCACGCAAGAACCAGATATTGGACGCCGCTATGGTGGTATTCGCCAGGTCGGGTTTTCACGACGCGCGTATGGACGACATTGTGCAGGAGTCGGGCCTGAGCAAAGGAACCCTGTACTGGTATTTCAAAAGTAAAGAGGAAATCATTACTGCCATTTCGCAACGGCTCTTCGCGACCGATATCAAACAGGTAGAGAGCCTGCTCAAAGCGGAGGGTACTGTCAGCGAGCGCTTGCAGCAACTCATTCGAGACCGCGCGCAAGGTCTGCGCGAGATGTCCGGCATGGTCGCTATCCTATTTGAGTTCTACGCGGCTGCCCTGCACCAGGACGGTGTGCGGCAGTTCATCAAAACGTATTTTCAGAACTTTCATGAATTGCTGGTCGCGCTGATCCAGCAAGGAATAGAGCGGGGAGAACTTCGACCCGTTGATGTGCAGGCGGCGGCGACAGCCCTGGACGCTGTATTCGAGGGACTGATTGTGCGCTCGCTAATTGACCCTGACGCGGTGCAATGGGCTTCTCTGGGGGAAGCCGCCATACGTTTAACGTTGGATGGTTTGAAGCATCGCCAGTGACGCTAAAGGAAATATCGCTCTATGCAACTTCAAGATAGGCCGGAGGAGCACCTTGCCTCTGACGCGCCCGCGGCTGTGCGTGCGCTCGAAACTCATGGATTGTATCGCCTGGGACTGGCTTATGGACGCCAGGTTTTCCGTTTGCGCTGGTTCATCATCGCCTTCTGGGTGATCGTGCTTGGCGCAAGCATTCCATTCACCATCAAAATTGGCGACGCGCTGAACGGCGGCGGCTATTCCTACAACGGCAGCGAGTCATCGCGTGTCGATAGCATCATCTCCACAAAGTTGCCCCGGCCAGCATCGCAATTGTTGGTGATATTTCAATCTGACCACACCGCCGCCAGCGACCCGGCGTACCAGCAAGAAGTAAACAATTTCATGAGCCGCGCGCGTACCTACCAGTACACAACCGGGGTGAGCTCGAGCAGCGCCGGGCTTGACGGGCGCACCACCTATGTCACCGTCAACCTGAGCATATTTCCCGGCGGCGATCAGTTGAGCGCATTTCACAAGCTCGTGCCATCGGGCAGCGCGGCCAGCCCCGCGCGCGCCTACGTGACTGGCGATCCCGCCGTTGAAAACGAATTTACCAATCTCAGCACATCAGACGTTGAACGCGCCGAACTTACGGCACTGCCCATCGCGCTGCTCGTCCTGCTCATGATCTTCGGTACGCTGGTCGCCGCCTCCATGCCCCTGCTTTTAGCAATGGTAGCGGTGCCTGTATCGCTGGCGATCATCTATGGCATCGGCCTGCGCATCTCAATGAGCATCTTCGTCTTGAACGTCGCCACGATTATCGGCCTGGGTATCTCGATTGACTACAGCCTCTTCATGGTGCGCCGTTTCCGCGACGAGTTAGCCGCCGGGCGCAGCGTGACCGAGGCGGTAGGTTGGACTATCGCCACATCGGGCGAGGCTATTCTGTTTAGCGGGTTGATCGTCATGATCGGTTTCGCCGGACTGCTGCTCATCGGCGTGGGCCTGACCACCTCGCTCGGCATCGGCGGCGCGGCTGTCGTGGCCGTCTCTATGCTGGCCGCGCTCACCCTGCTGCCCGCGCTGCTCAGCGTGCTTGGTCCGCGCATCAACGCGCTGCGCATCCCGCTCGTCAGCCGCCTGACCGCGCCGCGTCCGCATGTAAGCAGCGAGAACGGACGCAAAGCGCGCCGCAACTTCTGGCAAAGCGTGGCTGAGGGCGTTATGCGACGCCCATTACTCGTCATCCTGGCAGTCAGCGCCGTACTCATTGCTATGGGCTGGCCCATCTTCTCCAT
>DAHVFL010000108.1 GCA_027316975.1 Chloroflexota bacterium
ACTGGCTCTTTACATTGATCTCCCAGGAGTCGCGGGACACCCGCAAGGGGTGTCGCTACTGGCTCTTTACATTGATCTCCCAGGAGTCGCGGGACACCCGCAAGGGGTGTCGCTACTGGCTCTTTACTTTTGCGTGTATGTGACCGTCAGTCACCTGGATGGTCAGGTCGTCGCCGGGTTGGACGTGTTGGATGCTGGTGACGATATGCTGGTCGGCGTCGCGGCGCGCCACGGCGTAGCCGCGAGCGACGGTAAGCAATGGGCTGAGCGCGTGCAACTGCATGGCGACTCCGCGCAGGCGTTCTCCGCGCAGGGTCAGGATGTGTTCCATACGGGTTTGCATCAGTTCGGTTGTGTCGTCGAGTCGCTGGCGCAGGCGGTCAAGTTGGAATTGCGGATTCAGGCGTTGCAGGTCACGCGCGGCCAGGGCCAGTTCTTCGCGCTTCTCGCTAAAATAGCCTTCCATGAGCGCTGATAGATCGGCTGAAGTGGTCTGGATTGCGGCCTGCCAGTCGGCGATGTCGGGAACGGCGGCGGTCGCGGCGGCGGTCGGTGTCGAGGCGCGCTGATCCGCCACGAAATCGGCGATGGTGAAGTCGGTTTCGTGCCCCACGCCGCTGATAACGGGGATGCGCGAGCGGGCGATGGCGCGAGCAACCACTTCTTCATTGAAGGCCCACAGTTCTTCGATGGAGCCGCCGCCGCGCCCGACGATGATAACCTCGGCCTCGCCATGCTCATTCAACAGGTCGAGAGCATTGGCGATGGCTAGCGGCGCTTCAGCGCCCTGCACAGTTGCAGGCGAAAGGATGACACGCGCCAATGGGTAGCGATTGCGTAGCACGAGCAGCATGTCACGCAGCGCGGCGGCCTGCGGTGAGGTGACGATGCCGATGACGGAAGGCTGCGGTGGCAAGGGACGTTTGCGCTCAGGGTCAAACAATCCCTCGGATTCCAAACGATTTTTTAAGTGCTCGAATCGCAGGAACAACTCGCCATTGCCCAGGGGTTCTACGCGCTCAACATACAACTGGAGTTTGCCGTCGCGCTCGTAAAACGCGATATAGCCGTTGACGGCGATAGCCATGCCGTCGCGCAAATCGGGAGCCGCGGCGCGCAGGCGCGCATATTTGAAGAAGACACATGCAAGCTTTGCCTCGGCGTCTTTCAGAGTAAAATAACAGTGACCGTTGTACGTCTTGCAGCCAGAAATCTCGCCGCGCACCCAGACATCCCGCAAGATTTCGTCTGACTTTAGAACTTCATTCATATAAAGGGACAACTGCGTCACGCTGATTACAGATTGCGCGTCAAGAAATATCATTTCGCTTTTTTCGCCCCCTCAGCGCTCTCGATGGTCATCAACTCCTGCCCGTATTCAACCGGCTGACCATCCTGCACATGCACTTCGATCACCCGACCCGCGACGCTGGTTTCTACTTCATTCAGCACGTTAAGCGATTGGATAGTTCCTACGAGCTGTCCCGCTTTAACGCGATCGCCCACCGCGACCAGCGTGCCGCCGCGCGGTTTCGCCCAGACGTGGAAGGTGCCGACCAGGGGCGCAACTATTTTGTGCTGCGTTTCTGTTTCTTTTTCTTTTGGCGCGGGAGTTTCGGCGGCGGAGGACATCGCCAGACCATTTGAGGCTGCCACCACGAGCGCGCCATCCTGAGAAACGTTCATCTCACCCACTTTGACTTTACGCAGCGCCAGGTAGACGCCATCCGCTTCGCGCTGCACCTCCAGTTCGGAGACATCGCTGTTATCAAGAGCGCGCACCAGCCGCTGCACCTGTTCAATGCTAATCACACTGTGTGATGTGGCGGCGTCTTGCTCCGTCTCCAGTTGGTGGGGGAACTCGTAGTCATTTCCGGCCATCTCGCCTCCCTGTTATGCGCGTTCGACATACGCGCCGGTTGTAGTACTGACGCGAATCATATCTCCCGTCGAGACGAACAACGGCACCTGCACTACCAGCCCGGTCTCGGTCGTGGCGGGTTTGGTGCCACCTGTAGCGGTATCGCCCTTGAAGCCCGGCTCGGCATACTCGACACGCAGCACGATTTTCTCGGGCGGCTCTACCGAAATTGTCTCACCATTCAGCGAAATAAGGTCCAGTTCAAGATTGTCGATGAGGTAATTTTTCGTATCACCCAGTTGCTCGGAAGTCAGCACGATGTCTTCGTAGGAACTCATGTCCATAACATGGTACTGGTCGCCTTCCTGGTACTGGTAGGTAACGGTGCTGCGGTCAAGATCGACGCGCTTGAACTTGTCGCCCGCGTCGCAGGTGCGATCAAAGGTCGCGCCCGTGCGCAGGTTGCGCAGCTTCAAGCGCACAATCGCGCCGCCGCGCCCCATCTTGACGTGCTGCCATTCCAGCACGCTGCACGGCTGCCCTTCAAACTCGAAGGTTATGCCTTTTTTCAAATCTCCGGTAGAAATCATGGGAAAACTCCTTTATCGCTCAATCACCAGTTTTGTGGGTGATTGGGTCAGCACTTCACATCCACTTTCTGTCACCAGCACGCAGTCTTCGATGCGCGCCCCCGACCAGCCCGGAATGTACACGCCCGGTTCAATGGTGACGACCATACCAGCTCGCAGCGCTTGCTCTTCCGCGTTATGCTGCGAAAGCGATGGGCCTTCGTGTACCTGCAAGCCGACGCCGTGACCGGTGCCATGCACATAATATGCGCCGAGTCCCGCCGCTTCCAACACATCGCGGGCCAGGGCGTCGGCCTCTTTGCCGGTCATGCCCGCGTGAATGCCAGCTTCGCAGGTCTTCATGGCCTTCAGTACGATGTCGTGTATCTCAGACATGCGCTCTTCGGCTGGCTCGCCGAGGCAGATAGTGCGCGTCATGTCGGCGCAATAGCCCTGGTAGCGCGCTCCCATATCGAAAGTGATAAGTTCGCCGGGCTGGATGTGTCGCTGCCCGGCGTGCGCGTGCGGCATCGAACCGTTGGGTCCCGACGCGACTATGGTGTCAAAGGCGGTGCCATCCGCGCCCAGTTCGATCATATAGCGCGTAATCTCAAACTGCACTTCTTTCTCGGTCATGCCAGGCTCCAGCCAGCGGCAGATATGCGCGAAGGTCTGGTCGGTGATGGCAATGGCGCGTCGAAGCAGAGCCAGTTCGTCGTCGCGTTTGACCTGGCGCAGTTGGTCAACATAACTCTCTTCAAAGGCCTGGAAGGTCAGGCTCTCTTTTGCTTCGATAGAAAGTTTCTCAAAGTCCGCGACGGTCATGGCGCTCGCTTCAAAGCCGATGGTTTTCCAGCCGTTAGCCTTAGCGGCTTCTACGATAGCCGGAGCATATTGACGCGCTTCGGGAATTACCATCTGCCAGCCAACGGCTTCCTTCCCCGCAACTTCTTTATAAAGGTTGTTGGTGAAAAGCATCTGCTGCTCTTGCCCGACCAGCAACATGCCCGCGTGTTCGGTATCATCATTGCGCCAGCCGCTTAAATACGAACGATTTTGCGGCTGCGTCACCAGGAATGCGTCGAGACCCTGCGCGGTAAGCCAGGCTCGTACCTGTTCAAGTGCTTGTTGGCTCATACGTTTCCTTCTTGAGATTGTTGTTGTTCGCGCGCGATTTCGACCAGCCCTTCGAAGGCCAGCACATAGCCGCGCCAGCCCATACCAACGATATGCCCCTTGCAAACCGGGGCCATCAACGAGCGATGGCGAAACTCCTCGCGCGCGTAAATATTGCTGAGATGTACTTCAATGATGGGCGCTTTCACGGCGGCCAGCGCATCGCGCAGCGCAATCGAATAATGCGAAAACGCGCCAGGATTGATGATAATGCCGTCCGCCCGTTCCGCTTTCTGCTGGATATAGTCGATGATGGCTCCCTCGTGATTTGACTGGAAGCTTTCAACGCTCGCATCCAGTTCTTCGCCCCGCTTTTGCAGCAGGGTAAAGATCTGCGCCAGTGTGACGGTGCCATAGATTGCGGGTTCGCGTGTCCCAAGCGTGTTGAGATTCGGCCCATTAATCAATAGAATGGTAAGCATGGTTTCTTGAAGCTTTCACGCGCAATTGAACGAATTTGTACGCCCCATGATACCATACTTTGAGGAAGTTGGACAGGGCTAGAGAGCCGTTACAGACATGTGGAGATAAGGCTTCCCTTGAGCGGACTTGAGAACTGTCCTGCCTGTCATCCCTTCGCTGCGCTCAGAGCCTGCCCTGAACGAAGTGAAGGGATGACAGCCTCTTCCGGCGCGTTTCAAAAAAACCTACCAGTGAAAGGGGGCTTGCCCCCCGCCCTGCTAGTCCCGCTATCATTATGTATAGTACTACTACTATGATCCTCGTTACTTCTCAATTTCTTCCCCATCTGGTACTTTTGTATCAGCTCTACTTGTTCATAATCATCTACTGTCTAAAAGCCGCCATGCCGGGTGTCACCAAATAGTCCTTTTTTGTGGGTTACACATGTCGTCTCTTCGTTTAATATGGTAGACTCCTTCTGATAATGGTATTGTAAGAACGCGATTCATCGCGTCTACATATGTAGACGATCATAGAGGGCGTTATTTAAAACGCTCTACGTCGTAGGCACAGGCAAACAGCACATGCAAGAAGAAACGAATACTGTCATTACACTAGTACTGACTGCCGATAATCACCTGGGCTATACTGTCCCAGGTCAGCATCCGCGCAAGCGCGAGGAACAGCGCCAGCGCCAGCGCCATGCTTTTCAGCAGGCGACGGATTTCGCCATCGGCCAGGGAGTTGACCTGTTTTTGCAGGCCGGTGATCTGTTCGATACCCCACGCCCGGACGAGCAAGACCGCAGTTTTGTTGCGGCGCGCCTGGCGCAATTGAAGCAGGCCGCTATTCGTGTGTTCGCCCTTGGCGGCGTGCATGACACACCCGCGGAAGCGCATTCCCTGCTGGGTGATGCCGTCGTACCTGCCCCTCAACGTAGTTATGCGAGCCTGGGCGCATTACACTATTTCCCTCCCAACGATTCAGTAGCGACACCCCTTGTGGGTGTCCCGTCTGCCCATCCAGGAGAACATCGTGAAACAGAGGGACACCCGCAAGAGGTGTCACAACGGGCGTCACAGCGCGTTTTGCAGCCAGAAATACTTGATATCCGGGGCATACAGGTAGGCATATGCGGCCTGGGCGTGGTAGCCGGTCAGCAGGCAGACCCGCTGGCACACGCGCAAATAGATAGCGATATCGAACGCGCCGCTATTTCGCTGCTGTTGCTACACGCGCCCATCGAAGGTGTAACCGGCGGAACATCGGCGCTCGATACGCAGGCACAGGTCAGTCGCGCCAGCATCACCTCTCAGTCGGCTTTTCGCTACATACTGTCCGGCTATCACCACGCATTCACACGCCTTTCCATCGGTCGATCTGAAGTGATTGTCGCAGGAGCAACGCAACATATCCACTTCAACGATCCCGACGGTGAGCCTGGCTTTGTGTTTCTAGGCATTGCAGCCGATGGACTGCGCTGGTGCAGGCATATCGCCGTCGATGGCGTGCAACTGCGGCGTCTCGTAATCCCTGTAGCCGACCTCTGGCCGGATGAAGCGACCTCGGAAGAGCGGTCTCAGAAGGATTCTCCTACCTCTCGCATACTCGACCAACTGCGCCCGCTGTGCGCGGAAGATGCGATGGTGCAGTTGCGGCTCGAAGGCGAACTCACCCGCCAGCGTTATCACCAACTCGATCTCAACCAGTTGCGACGATTTGGCGAGGAACATGCATTTGCCCTTGCCATTGACGACAGCGCGGTCACCTTTTTACCCGACGCGGAAGCCATATCTCGCGCTCAATCAATTGCCTTTTCTGCTTCTGATATAGAGGAGCGTTTATCCCCTCGCGATGAGCTTATTCGGCTGGCGGACGAGTGGATTACCGGGGCCGAAGACGAACAGGAACAGCAGGCGTTAGTGGCTACGAAAGAAGAACTCCTGGCAGCCCTTTGGAATCTGTAAAATGGGTACAGTAGCGACGCCCCTTGTGGGTGTCCCGTACCTCTTGCTTTTGATATGTATGGACAGACTGGACACCCACAAGGGGCGTCGCTACTGAATCTTTAGAGGACGAATACACATGATAATCCTGAAACAGTTAAAAGCTGAACGATTCCGACTTTTGCGCGAAGTGAACGTACAATTTCCGCAACGTGGGAGTATTCTCATTTCGGGTCCAAACGAGGCTGGTAAATCTACCATCGTTGAAAGCATCTACTTCGCGTTATATGGCGAACCGCTCACTGCCGCGTATGGAAAACGCGCTCCCGCTTCTCCCTCTCTTAATGAGCTGATTCACTACGGTGAGCAACAGGCGAGCGTCACCTTGACACTCGCTATTGGCGCGAAAGAACTGTCGATCACCCGCGCAATTGACCGCGACAAAGGCCAATCCATCTCGCTGGATGTGCGCCAACTGGGTATGCCCCCGGAGAAAACCATCACCAACCTGGATGCCGCCAATGAGCGTATAGTCGCCGAACTGGGACGTATCGATGGGAAAACCCTGCGCCATTCCTGCCTGGTTGAACAAAAAGGGCTGAATCTCCTCGAAATGTTGAGCGGACGCGAGCGCGAGCTTGTCCTGCGCAATATGCTTGGCCTGGAGAAGCTGTCGCGCCTGGCCGAACATTTCCGGCTCACAACCGAGGACGAACGCCTCCTCAAGCAAAGCGGCGAACGCCTGAATCTGGCCGAAGTGCAGGCGCGTATCCCAGAACTGAGCGCGAAGCTGGGCGATTTGGAAGCCGCCCTTGATGCCGTGACCATTTCTGAAGACCTGGACGCCATTAGCCAGCAGGAAGCCGAAATCTCTGAACAGCAACTCGAACTGGAACAGATTGCCGGTCAACGCCTGGACTTGAAAAGCCGCCAACAGCGCATCGCGCAGCTCAAGAAAGCAGATGCCACACTCGAACACATCATCACTGCCTATGACGTGATTGCCGAAGCGCAGCGCGAATTGCCGGAGCTTGAACACCAGATCGCCGAACTGGAGCGCCGCGAAAAAGAAGAACTGCCCGCCATTGAGCAGCGCGTGCGCGACCTCACAGACCTCACCCGCTCTTTTGGCACCCTCGAACGCATGGCTACCGACTTGCTGAACGCCGTACATACTATTAAGGAGCTGGAGCAGGGCTTCAAGCAGCAGGAACATCTCCACGAAACGCTGGCAGACCTGGAAGAGCAGATTACTCATGCGCGCCAGCTTCTTGAAGATACACAGCAATCCCAGCACGAACTGGATGAGCAACACCGTACCGGCCGGCCACAATTGGAGACACGCTTGCAGCGTTTGCAGGGCCTTTTCGACAAACTGGCCGCTTTACAAAAAGCGCAAGAAATGCATGATCGCCGGGCAGGACAACACCAGCAAGCCGACGCCAATGAACGACAAATTGAAAAGGCGCGCCAGGAATTAGAAGAGAGCGAAAAGGAACTGGCGCTGGTTGAAAATGAGACACAACAGGTGCAGGCAAGGGCCGACGAAGCGGAAAAAAACTGGCGACAACTCAGCATTCGCCGCCAATTGCAGCAGTGGCAGCGCGTAAAGGAACTGGGCGAAGGCATTACAGAAGCCCGGCAACATGTCGAAACGGCAGATCAGCAGCGCGCTCGCTTGAATACGGAACTGCTTGATACAAAGCGTTTCGTGAGCCGGCAACTGCTCATGGTGGCAGGCGGCGCTGTGCTGGCCGTAATATGTACCGGCGTCGCACTGGTCGCGCTGCATAATTCCTCTATTATCGCGGCCATCGCCGGTATCGCAGCGCTGGCCCTGCTGGGCGTAAGCGGTGCCAAACTGCAACGTTATAATAAGACGCGCCGCAAAGAAGGCGAAATAAACCGCCAGTTGCAGGAAGCTATCAACCGCGTAGGTATGATGGTCGCAGCGCGTGAAACCGCCATGCGAATGAACAACAATCCACAGGCGATAGCGCAGATTGAGCAAGAAATTCGCTCCCTGGATTCTACTGTCCCGCGCTCCATTGAAGAGGCGCAGTTTATCCTGCAACAGTTGCCCGAACGCGGTGAAAGCCTGGACGATGCGCAGCAGCGTATGACGGAGAGCCGCGAACAGGCGGTTGCCGCGCGCGAGCAGCTACATATCGCGATGGAGGCGGTTGCCGCGCTGCGCAAAGAAAAGGCCCGCTTGCAAGAACTGCGCAAACAGGAAAATTGGGATGACCTGGATGGCTGGTTGCATGCCGACCAGCGGCGTATTGAGCTTTTGCAAAAAGAAATCGTGCTGGCCGCCGCTCAGGAAGGTTTGCCGGTGCCGGACTATGGCGTTGGTCCCGCGCCTTCTACGCCGCCAGACGCAGAGTTAAAAACAAAGCTGGCCGAAAGTATCAAAGCGACTGAGTTTGAGCTGGCCTCGCTCGCCAGCAAAATGCAGACTTTGCCCGGCATATCCGCCAAAATTGAGATGCACCAGGAGGCCCTGAACACACTGCTTGCGCGCAAGCAAAGCTTCGCGCAGCGGCATGAACAATTCCAGGCCAACAATCCCATGCGCCAGATTGAACGAGCGCGCGAACAACAGATCACCCTGCGCGAGGCCTTGCGCAGCTTGCAAGATTCGCTGCGCCAGCGCGTGCAGCCCCTGGGCGTTAGCTTCGGTCAAACCGCCATTAGCCTGGCTGAAACCACGGCGCGTAAACAACTCGACGCCTTACAGATTGCGCTTGGCCGCAAAGAAGGACTACAAAATCGTTACGCAACCAATTCCACCCTCTTGCAGGAAAACCAGTCCGCTCTCTCAGAACATTACCGCAAGCTTGCCAGGTTTAGCGGCACGCTGGGAAGCTGGATTGTGCCACTCAATCCATTCGCCGATGCGTTGCGCGCATTGCGCGAACGCTGTGAGCGCGAGGTGCAAGAAGCCGATGGGCGCGGTATCTCGCTGGAAATGGAAGCGCTGGATATTCAAGAAGGCGCGTCCAGAGCCAAAATTGAGTTGTGCCAGCACGAGATTGAGCAAGCCAGCGAACGCATTGCCACCATGCTGGCGCAGCGCAGTCGCCCACCCGCCAAAGGCTACACCTTCGCGGAAATCGCTGCCGTCTGGCCCCTCGTCAGCGAAAACACCTCGCAGGACCGCGCCCGCCTGCAAGATGAGGTCGAGGCCGTTGAACACGATTTGCACAGTCTGGAGCAGCAAGACCTGGCCCTCAGCGAACAATTGGAAACAGGCAGAAACACGCTCGACCTGGAGCAAGCCCGCAAACGCATGGCCCAACAGGAACGCAGCTTCCAGACCAAAGAGCGCGCCGGTCTGCTCATCGCGGCCACCTTTGATCGCCTGATGCGCAAGATGCTGCCGCGCACCGAATACTATATGCAGCAGTTGCTCCCCCTGCTCACACGCGGTCGCTACCACGACGCGCGTCTCACCACCGAACCCGAAGAACAAATCTCGAGCGGTGGTCCCTTGCAGGTCAGCCTCTGGGAGCCTGCCGCTAACACCTATATCCCACTGCCCGCGCTTTCCGGCGGCGTGGCCGACCAGGTATCGCTGGCCCTGCGCCTGGCGTTCGCCATCGCCTCTCTGCCCAAAGACCTGAACGCCGCCCCCGGCTTCCTCCTGCTGGACGAGCCGTTGAGCCTTGCCAGCCGCGACCGCGCCCAGAGCCTGGCCGATATCATCACCGGCGAAACGCTGGGCCAGCACTTCGAGCAGGTGTTTTTTGTCTCGCACGACACCGCCTTCGACACTTCCAGCTTTCCCAATCACATCTACATCGATAGTGGTATAGTCGTCGAAACCAACCTGCCCACCGGTACGTCCGGTACGTCTGCAACTCCCGATACTCCTATGCCTGTTGATACAAACAGCGTCTGCACAACCAACAGCAACGGAACAGACCCCTCAACAGAGAAACAAGAAGCGATCTCGTTAGAGACCGTTTCCAATATGCCATAGAGTGATGTGTTGCAATGAAAATGCTGGCGGCGCTCTTAAAAATGTGGATAACTATGTGTACAAATGTTCTAAATGTGGAAAACTCCGCACCTCTTCCTGAATATTACTACGCTGGTAGACACTGGACAATCACCCGCGTCCCTGCCAGGATAGTGCAAATGGGTTGAATTGGAAAGGACAATTTGATATGGTACAGGCACAACTCGAAAGCTATATTTCGCAACACGAGGGTCGATTTCTTGATGAATTGATGGGCTGGCTGCGCATTCCCAGCATCAGCACGCTGCCGGAACACGCGGGCGATATCCGGCGGGCAGCGGAGTACGCCGTGGAGCAGTTGAAGCGCATGGGTTTTGAGCAGGCGCAGGTTATTGCGACGCAGGGGCATCCGCTCGTATATGGCGAATGGCTCAAAGCGCCGGGTCAGCCAACCCTGCTGATCTACGGGCATTATGATGTGCAGCCGGTAGACCCGGTGGAATTGTGGGAGTCGTCGCCGTTTGAGCCGAGCGTGCGCGGGGATAACCTGTACTGTCGCGGGGCAGCCGACGACAAGGGACAGACAATGGTAGTCTTCAAGGCGCTGGAAGCGTTGATGGCGGTGGATGGCAAGCTGCCCATCAATGTGCGCGTGCTGATCGAGGGCGAAGAAGAGGCCGGGGGCGAGTCGATTGAGGCCTATGTCAGGGCCTATCCCGAACGCTTGAAATGCGACGCGGCATTTATCTGCGATTCGCATATGCCATCGAAAGAACTGCCCGCGTTGATTACGGGCCTGCGCGGCATCATCTACACCGAAGTTGAAGTGCGCGGCGCGAAGCGCGACCTGCACTCCGGCTCGTATGGCGGCGTCGCGCCCAATCCCTTTCACACGCTGGCGGTAATTATCACGGGATTGAAAGACGCGCAGGGGCATATCCATATCCCTGGCCTGTACGACAACATTCGCCCGGCCTCAGAGGTGGAGAAAAATTTCTGGCATGACGACCCCCTGCATATGAACGAGATGCTGCTGGAAGAGATGGGCGTGCGCGAATTTACCGGCGAGGCCGAATATCCACCGTTGGAGCGCATCTGGGGTCGTCCAACCGTAGAGGTGCATGGCATGGTGGGCGGCTTTACGGGCGAAGGGGCGAAGACCGTCATACCTGCCGTCGCGAAAGCCAAGATCAGCCTGCGCCTGCCTGCCGGTATCCGGTCGGACGAGGCGTTTGCGCTCTTCGAGCGGCGCGTGATGGAACTGGCACCGGCGGGCGTCGAGGTGATCGTACATAAAGTACATGGCGGCGAAGGGGTGATCGTGCCGGTTGATGCCGCCCCCATGCAGGCAGCGGCGGCGGCGCTCAAGGAAACATATGGCAAAGCTCCTATTTTCATTCGCGAGGGAGGCTCCATTCCTATAGCGGCCCTGTTCTACAATCTGCTGGGCGTGCCGGTCGTGATGATGGGCTTTGGCCTGCCGGATGATAACCTGCACGCGCCTAACGAGAAATATTCGCTTTCGCAGTTCTACAAGGGCATTCGCACCGTGGCGCGTTTTCTGCAAAACATGTCACATTCATAATAATGAGAAAAGGAGCTGGTCAGGCGCGCCTGACCAGCTCCTTTTCTCATTATTATTTTAATCCTTGTTCGTCGGCGATCTTTGTCAACTGGTTGCGCGCTTCCCATAGTTCGGGGT
>DAHVFL010000109.1 GCA_027316975.1 Chloroflexota bacterium
CCGGTATAGACCATGCTTACCGCGATGGCGGAGTTGGCATCTGGCCCCAGTGCAGGGTCCATCACGGCAATATCGGCGGTACCGACGTTAGGAAACGTCAGCGCCTGGTTCGCCGCCAGGGCAGGGGTAGGGGTAGTACCGGGTGTAAGCGTGGTAGTGGAACTAGCTCCGCCGCAGGCGACCACAATAAGCATGAGCGCGCACGCAATTGCCAGGGTTGTAGAAGAACGCTTAGCGCGTCCAGGACGACGAACCAGCGAGTAACGTCTCACGAATCGACTCACTTTCTGTATGAAGTTAGCTAGAGAGACTGCAAGGAAGTATTTTACCTCATTCTATCAAATCCGACAGAATGCAAGGATATGCTTACAGGCTATTGTATCTTTTTGTTATTGTTCAGGCAAGCATGGAGGCCATGCCCTCAGATTGGCTCGTTATCTTCCGGCTTTCCCGCTTTGATTGACTCTCGACAACCACCCTGTTACGTCTTATAATTACGAGTAGGAGTAAGCTGTTCAACTGCAAACAAGAGGAAAGATGATGAACGCCAGGCAAATCTTTATGAATGGCGAGTTTATACCCGCCGAACAAGGTGTAATTTCAGTGCGCACGCACGGATTTTCCTATGGGACTGGCTGCTTTGAGGGTATTCGCGGCTATTGGAACGCAGAAGATCAACAGGTGTACATGTTCCGCTTGCGCGAACATTACCAGAGGTTGCTCAATTCCTGTAAGATTTTACAAATCGAACACCCCTATAGCATCGATCAACTGATAGAAATCACTGTCGAACTGGTCAGGCGGAACGAACAGAAGCAGGACGTTTACCTGCGTCCGGTGGCTTATAAGGGCGATCAGACACTGGGCGTGCGCCTGCATGGGCTAGAGGCTCACTTTATTATGACGTCGGAACCTGTGGGCAACTATATTGGTACCGGTGGTCTCCATTGCTGCGTTTCTTCGTGGAGACGCATAGACGATAACGCTATTCCCTCCCGCGCCAAAATCATCGGTTCTTACGTCAATTCGGCTTTCGCCAAAAGCGAGGCTATGCAAAACGGTTTCGATGAGGCCATTATGCTGACGCACGATGGGCATGTTTCGGAGGGCAGCGCGGAAAACATCTTCCTGGTGGTCAATAACGAACTGGTCACGCCCGCCACTACCGAGAATATCCTGCCCGGCATCACACGCGAAACGATGATGGAGTTAGCCAATCGCGAGCTTGGACGCATCACACGCGAACGGCAGATCGACCGCACCGAACTCTATGTGGCGGACGAAATATTCCTGTGCGGCACCGGAGCGCAATTCGCGCCTGTCGTGATGGTCGATCACCGGCCTATCGGTGACGGCAAAGTCGGGCCAATCAGCAGCGCCCTGCAACATCTTTATTCTGAGGTAGTGCGAGGTCGCTTACCCGAGTATCGCGAATTGTGGTGTACACCTGTATACGCGGCAGTGCCTCAAAAAGCGCAATAAACTGGCGAAGTAACGGGTGCGGGATACATGAGTCATCCCGGAAACTGAGAGGAAGAGGTTATCGGCGATAACCTCTTCCTCTCAGTTTCCGGGATGACTCATGTTTATCTGGGCCAGGAAACGATTAACGTTTCGTGTATTGCGGGGCCTTGCGGGCGCGTTTGAGGCCGGGCTTCTTGCGTTCTTTCATACGCGGGTCGCGTGTGAGAAAGCCAGCTTTGCGCAGTGCCTGTTTCCACTCGGGGTTGGCGCGCAGGAGCGCGCGGGCCACGCCGTGACGGATGGCTCCCGCCTGGCCGCTGGTGCCGCCGCCGACGACACGCACGGTCATGGAGTAGGCGTCTTCCAGTTCGAGCAGGCGCAGGGGGGCAACCAGGGCGGCGGAGGCGGACTCGCGCTGACCGAAGTACTGGCGCGCGCTTTTGCCATTCACGACGATGGTGCCATCACCATTGGGGAAGAGACGGACGCGGGCCACAGCGGTTTTGCGCCGTCCCATCCCATAGTAGTACTCACCTTTAATGGTATCGACCACTGTAGATTCTCCTCTTCTTTACTCTTCTGCCGCGCCCTGCTGTTTCTTCAACAGCGCTTCCGGGCCAGTCCAGGGAATGGGCTTCTGCGCCTGGTGCGGGTGATCGGGGCCAGCGTAAATCTTGAGGCGCGACATGATATCCGCGCCGAGGTTATTGTGCATTACCATGCCGCGCACCGCGTGCTGTAGAGCGCGTTCGGGGTAGCGGCCTTCCAGAACCTTACGCAGGCTGGTTGTCTTCAAGCCGCCAGGATACTGGCTATGGCGATAATACATTTTCTGCTCCAGGCGTCTGCCGGTTACGGCGATTTTGCCGGCGTTGATAACGACCACAAAATCACCGGTGAGCATGTGCGGCGTGAAAGTGGGCTTGTGCTTGCCGCGTAAAATCTGCGCGATCTGCGATGCCAGGCGGCCAAGAATCTGACCCTCTGCATCGATGACATACCACTGCGGGTTCAGTTCACCGGCCTTCGCGCTATATGTCTTCATCATTGTCCGTTTTCTCCATGTGTAATAATCCGTCAGGATACATAACCCCTACCAGACATAGCCCGTGTGATGGAGCTGCTGAACCAGGGTGGGTCGTCTCAGCTCGTTGCACGATGGCGGCGAATTCAGTGAGACTGAGTCGTTTCTGCCCTACGAGCAACAGAGTTCCAACCATTCTGCGAACCATGCCTGTAAGAAAGGCGTCCGCTGTAAAATCACAATAGATAAGCGCATCTTGACGCTGGATCGAGGCCTTGAGCATAGTACGCACGCACGAATGCGGCCCCGGTTTCAAGGGGTTGGTGGCATCAGGGCTGCGCCCAAATGCTCCAAAGTCCTTGCGTCCCAGCAAAAAGCGGCACGCCTCGTCCATCAAATTCACTGCCAGCGCCTGTGAGCGGTGGTAGCTATAGCGAGCGATTAGAGGCTTTCTGGCTCTATCATTCCAGAGAGTGTACCGATAGGATCGGTTCAACGCGCTGTAGCGAGCATGAAAGCTGTCAGGAACCTCGCAACTCCAACGAAGCGCCACACTCTCAGGCAAGACGGCATTGAGAGCCGCCAGCCACTGCTGTGGCGTCATGGTGGAGGCGGTGCTGAAGTGGATGACCTGCCCACTGGCATGTACTCCCGCGTCAGTACGCCCCGCGCCATATACGACGGACATCTCACCAGAGATACGCAGAATAGCTGCTTCCAGGGCTCCCTGGATAGTAGGCCCCTGCGTTTCCGACTGCCGTTGGAAGCCATGATAGCCGGTGCCGTCGTACTCAATGCCACACGCGAATTTCATCATATTACAGGATTACCAGGGCGGGGGGGCGCAAGAGCGGCGAAGCCCCGCCCTGGCATACCCTCCCTGTTCGCAAATCTTATACCAGGGCAATTTGCGCCATATCAGCGGCATCGCCCAGGCGTTTGCCAAGCTTGGTAATACGGGTATAGCCGCCAGGACGCCCGACATAGCGGGGTGCAATTTCGTCAAAAATCTTCTTGACGACCAGTTCGTCTGGCAGGGACTGCAAAATCTGGCGGCGCGCGTGTAGTTCGATGACCATCGCCTGATACGCGGCGCGCAACGCCCTCTCCGCTTCGGCTTCATTGGTGATGATACGCAGCAGTTCTGCGCGGCGGTCCTTCAGCTTTTTCTCGGCAAACCTGCGGCCTACATCGGTCAGAGGGGGCATGGACATTTCCGCGCGCTCCTCGTTGTTGAAGACCACTTTGTCGAGCGAGAAATGTCCGCGGCGCGCGAATGCCAGGATGGCAGTGGCCTTCTCTGCGTCAGAGACGAAAGTAGCCAGGTATTCGCGAGCGGCGGTCTGCCCTTTGATCGCGATTGTAATCAATTTTTCGGCTTCGCCGCGAATGGCGCGGGCGCGGGCCTCGGTGGTTTTTATACGGTCGTAGCGGAAGAGGCCAGCCATCATGTTGCGACGCGCGGAGCGCCGGCGTGGCTCAGGCATACTCATCCGATTACCGGCAATACGGTGCCTCAACTTATTCCTCCATTTCGTGGTCGCCGTCCAGGTCGGCTCCAATAGTGCTGGTACGCGGATTCGGAAGGAAACTGCGCAGCAGCAGTTTCTCACGTAGTTCCTGCAGACTCTTTTCTCCGAAGTTGCGCACGCCAAGCAAGTCATCTTCATTCATAGAAAGCACTTGACCGACCTTTGTGATGTTGCTGCGTTTGAGACAGTTGTAGGCGCGTACCGAAAGGTCCAGTTCCTCGATGGGAGTTTCGTAGATCTTAGGTGGTATGGGTATGCTGCTCAAAGGAGCTTTTTCTGGCTCGATCAGTATAGCGCGATAATTGGCAAGCTGAGTAAAGTGGCGAACCAGAATATCGGCGCTCTGGCGCAAGGCTTCATCAGGCGTGATAGTGCCGTCAGTCCATATTTCAAGAACGATTTTATCGTAGTTGGTTATTTGCCCGACACGGGTATGCTCAACGGTATAATTGACTTTTTGCACGGGCGCGTAAATGGCATCGACGGGGATCACCCCGATGGGCTGATCCTCTTTCGAGTCGGCGGGGACGTAGCCCTTGCCGGTCTCAACGACCAGTTCCATTTCAAGACGAGCGTCATCGTTATCCAGAGTAGCGATATAGAGTTCAGGGTTGACGATCTCTACCGTGCTGGGCGGCAGGATATCTGCTGCCGTGACCACGCGCTCACCATTGACTTCCAGGCGCATTGATACGGGATGATCCGAAAAGGAGCGCAGGCGCAGCTTTTTGACGTTCAAAACGATCTCGGTCACGTCCTCCGTGACGTTGGGGATGTCTTGAAACTCATGCTGCACGCCATCAATGCGAATAGAGGTTACCGCCGCACCGGGCAGCGAGGAGAGCAAGACGCGCCGCAGCGCATTGCCCAATGTCATGCCGTACCCCGCCTCTAAAGGCTCAATATCATAGCTCGCATAGTTTCCCTGTGTTTTTGTGTTTTTAATGCGAGGCAGAGTAATTTCTAGCAAGGTTCAACCTGCCTTTCTTTCCTTTCGCTGCTAACAGGCTTAACGGACGCGATACATCGCGTCCCTACCAGGTACACCGGCGAGGCCAGTGTTATCGCTGGTAGTACTCAACCACCATCTGTTCCTCGAAGGGCAGTTCAAGCTCTGAGCGAGACGGCAACGACATGACACGGCCACTCATATCGGCGATGTCGAGGCGCAACCAGGCGGGAACGCCTTTCTGTGCCAGCATCAGGGAGCGGGTTTTGAAGTACTCAAGTCCCTTGCTGCGCTCGCGCACGGAGATGACATCATTGGGTTTTGCAATAAACGAGGCAATGTCCGTCTTGCGTCCATTGACGGCGAAATGCCCGTGATTGACCAGTTGGCGGGCCTGGGCGCGGGAATCGCCGAAACCGAGACGGTAGACGAGGTTGTCGAGGCGCATCTCAAGTATCTGCAAGAGGTTCTCGCTGGTACGGCCAGTTTTTCGCGCAGCGGTATCGAAGTGTTTGCGGAACTGACGCTCAAGCAGGCCATAGGTGCGGCGCACCTTCTGCTTTTCGCGCAACTGCAAAGCGTAGCCCGACGGTTTACGTGAACGACCCGACCCATGTTGTCCGGGGCGAGTATTGCGGCGCTCAAGGGTGCATTTCATCATGCACTTGTCGCCTTTCAGAAAAAGTTTTACCCCCTCGCGCCTGCATAATTTGCAGACGGGGCCGGTATAACGCGCCATTTAGTGACTCCTCCTCACACGCACAGCACGGGTTACACGCGACGCCTCTTGGGCGGCCGGCATCCATTGTGCGGAATAGGTGTTACATCAGTAATCGAAGTGATATTCAGTCCAGAAGACTGCAATGAGCGAATGGCCGCTTCACGACCAGAGCCTGGGCCTTTCACGTACACTTCGACCTGTTTCAGACCATGCTCCATGGCCTTACGGGCCGCCGTTTCGGCTGTGACCTGCGCGGCATAGGGGGTGCTCTTCCGCGAGCCTTTAAAGCCCTGCCCACCGGCGCTGCCCCAGGAGATCACGTTGCCATTGGGGTCGGTCAAAGTGACAATCGTGTTGTTAAACGTTGCTTGAATGTGGGCCTGCCCGCGCGGAATCGATTTGCGCTCGCGCCGCCTGGGCTTGCCTGTTGGTTTCTTTTTGTCTGCTGCCATGCCTGTGCAATTCCTCCCCGGCGTTACTTCTTAGCTACTGCTTTTTTCTTGCCGGCCACTGTTCTTTTCGGACCGCGACGTGTGCGCGCATTGGTGCGCGTGCGCTGTCCCCGCACTGGAAGATTGCGGCGATGACGCATGCCACGATAACAGCCGATTTCGATAAGCCGCTTAATGTTCATATCCACTTCGCGGCGCAGGTCGCCTTCCACCTTGTGCTCGCGATCAATAAGCTCGCGCAGGCGGTTGACTTCTTCTTCCGTCAGATTTTTCACCCGCGTATCCGGGTTGATACGTGCCTTCTCCAGAATCTTCTTGCTTGTAGTCAAGCCGATACCGAAGATGTATGTCAGCGAAATCTCCACCCGCTTATCGCGTGGAATGTCAACGCCGGCAATTCTAGCCATCTTTTCCTCCAGTTTAATTTGGCAGCCCCAGGGTTTCTGTCGGGGTAGGACAAGTCCGACCTCTACGGAGACTCTGTGGGTGTTTAGCCCTGTTTCTGTTTATGCTTTGGGTCTTTACTACAGATTATCATGACCACGCGATTGCGCCGTATCACTTTGCAATGTTCGCAGCGTGGTTTTACGGATGCACGTACTTTCACGGTTTGCCCTCCTCACAGGTGCGTATATAATCAAAAATGCTCGCCAGAGGTTATAAAGAACGAGGACCGAGTGGTTACACCGACGCCGTTTCTACTTCCTGCCTGCGATCCGTCATAAAGATGCTCATTAGAAGGTTTGAAAGAGTGAAAGAGAGGGGACGACCAACCTCACGTTTTCACACGCCATGTGATACGACCCCGTGTGAGGTCATAGGGCGATAGCACAACTTTCACCTTATCTCCTGGGACGATACGCACAAAATTCATACGAATGCGGCCTGAGAGAATAGCCAGCACCTGGTGATTTTCGTCTAGTTCGACCTTAAACATGGCATTGGGGAGGGCTTCGAGAACTTTACCCTCTACTTCAATTTCGTCCTTCTTTGGCATAGCATCCTTTCTCGAACGACGGCTGTCTTAACTGATGATTCCGAGATAAAACGGTGCAGCAGTTGGTCACTGCTGCAGCCAACTGTGAATTATACCACACCTATGCAATTTTGTCGAGAGGGTATTTTTCCCTCTTGTAAGACGCGGCTACCAGGAATACTATGAATGACTTCATCGTTTACTGACGTACAGAGTGATGCAGGGTAACTACATCCCTCATGTATATAGCCCAAAGCACTAGAGCGGGCCTGGCGTCGCTTCAGGGCCACCAGCGCGAGATCATCCAGATCGGATTTGTTCTCGCGCGCCGGACACTCACTAGAGGTGTCGCTAGCGGGACTGTATGGCTTCTATAAGCGATGCTCGCACCTGTTCGATTGGCCGGTTGCCATCTATCACGACCAGTTTTCCCTGGTCGCGGTAGTAGTCAAGCAGGTAAATAGTCTCGCTGAAAAAAATATTGAGCCGCCGCTGCACTGCTTCGCCTGTATCATCAGGACGCTGGTACAAGAGGCTTCCATCAATATCGCACACCCCCGGCGTCTTTGGCGGGCGTGTATTGACGTTATAAACGTGCTGGTTTGCTCTACAGATATAGCGACCTGAGAGTCGAACGAGCAGTTCCTCACGAGGAACTTCCAGGTAGAATACCAGGTCAATCTGCTTGCCAACGTTGTGCAATCCCTCGTCGAGGGCCTGCTCCTGCGCGACGGTGCGCGGGAAGCCGTCGAGTATGACGCCGCGAGCGCAATCGGGCATTGCGAGCCGGCTGAGTATCATTGCTACAGTAAGGTCATCGGGAACTAGTTCCCCGCGATCCATATAGGTTTTGACTTTAAGCCCTAATTCGGTCTTCTCCGCCATCGCCTGACGAAACAGGTCGCCGCTGGAAACATGGGGCAGGCCCAGCTCGCCGGCGAGCAAATCGGCCTGCGTCCCCTTGCCTGATCCCTGAGCGCCGATCAGGATAACATTCACGTTTAACCTCCGGTAACGCTAAGACTCCACATTGAGTCCCGGACTGACCTAACTGAGGAAGCCCGAATAGTTACGCATGACCATTTGCGATTCGATCTGCCGCACCGTATCGAGCACTACGCCTACTACGATGAGCAGAGAGGCGCTGCCCAACAACTGGTTGCCGCCAACCCTGGCGAGAAAGGGCAGAATTGCTACCATGCCCAGGAATAAAGCGCCGCCCAGAGTGATGCGCCGGAGTATGTCCTCCAGGTACTTGCGAGTGGTCTCGCCGGGACGATACCCCGGAATGTGCGCGCCCTGCTTCTGTAAGTTTTCCGGTATATTCTGTTGTTGCCACACTACGTAGGCATAGAAGTACGTAAATGCCACGACCAGAAAGAAGAAAATGATCCAGTACCACCAGAGAGTCGGGTTAATCAGGTAGTTAGAAATCCAGAGAGAGGCCGAAGCGAGCCAGCTCGTGTTGCTGTTGCCCAGGTATTGCGCGAGTACGGATGGGAAGATCAGCATGGACTGCGCGAAGATGAGCGGGATCATACCGGCGCTGTTGACCTGCATTGGAATGTAGGTTCGTTGCGCAGTTCCCACCAGCATTCCGCGCCCGACCATACGTTTGGTTGGATATTCGATAGGCACACGTCGCTGTCCTTGATAGACATAGATGATACCCAGGATAGTCAGCAGACCGATGATCAGAAAGACGCCGATACTGACGATGCCACCGCCACTTGAAGTGGAAGTTGTATACCCCTGCTGGACAAAGCTGGGTATGCGGCTCACGATCCCGCCAAAGATGATGATCGAGATACCGTTGCCGATGCCCTTCTCGGTAATCAATTCGCCGAGCCAGACAAGGATCATGGTGCCAGCCGTTAAGGAGAGCAAAATCGCGAGAGATTCGAGCCAGGTGCCGCCATTAAACAGGTTGAAATTTGTCAAGACATTATATTTGACAAAAATAGCCGCGCTGCCGATGGCCTGTAAGAACGCCAGGGGGACGGCGATAATGCGTGTGATCTGGCTAAAGCGCATGCGCCCGGCCTCGCCCTCGCGCATCATATTGTCCAGCGCTGGAATAATGGGCTGCAACAATTGCATGACAATCGTCGCTGTGATATAGGGATACACTCCTAACGCCACCACCGAAAACTGTTGCAGGGAGCCGCCGGAAAAGACATCCAGCAGGCCAAGCAACTGTGTCAGGCTTTGATTTCCATTCTGGGCAAAGAGTTTCAGCAGGTTCTGCTGTTCAGGGTATGTTAAAGGCACAGTGATATGAGCGAGGATGCGGAAAACCAGCAGCATCGCCAGGGTGAAGAGAATTTTTTTGCGTAGATCGGGAACAGTCCAGACGCTCCGCAGTTTTTCCCACATGGGAGTCTCCTTTCACGAGAGAAGCTAGCACATTTCTTGTAAGGGCCAGACAATCGGGCGGGATGCATCTGGTCCCTACAGAATAGAACGCATCGGAGGAGGCGATAAATCGCGTACCTGCCTATACTCTCTGGTATTGCGGTGGGGGAACTCTCTTCCCGAATTCGTCCTTGCGTCTCTTCGTTTTTTCGTACACTCTGGTTGGAATGAGTTCAACCGAACCGCCAGCGGCTTCGATTTTTTCGCGCGCGCCTTCCGTGAACTTGTGAGCGCGCACGGTCAGGGCGCGATCGAGTTCACCATTGCCCAGAATTTTCACCAACCCTTCGCTTTCAGTCGCGGTCATCAGCCCACTCTCGGCCAGCATGGCGGGAGTCACTTCTGTACCGGCTGCATAGCGAGTCAGTTTGGCGATATTTACAACGGCGTAGTTTTTGCGGAAAGCATAATTGCTGTTGCCGAGTCCGCGCAGGAATGGCAGGCGCTTGGACAGGCGAGTCTGGCCGCCATTAAAGGCGCGATGAATCTTTCCACCAGTGCGAGCTTTCTGGCCTTTGGTGCCACGTCCGGCGGTTTTACCCCGACCGGAGCCGTGTCCGCGACCAACTCGCTTTTCGGCTTTATGCGAACCAGGAGCTGGTCGCAAGTCAGACAGTTTCATGTATTACTTCCTCTACCTGTACAAGGTGGATCACTTTTCTAATCATGCCACGCACGGCGGGATTATCGTCGTGTTCAACCGTATGCTGCAATTTGCGCAGTCCCAGTGCGCGGATGGTATCCTTCTGATCCTGGGGATACCCAATCGCGCTTCTGACATATTTTATACGTACTTTAGCCATGATTTTCTCCTTAGTTACCAGGGTGGGGGCAAGCCCCGCCCTGGCTACCTTTGCCAATGGTCTTGCTGCCCGGCCTTTGTTTATGGCCTACGACCGCCGCCGCCACGTCGATCTCCGCTGCCTCCGCCACCGCGCCGGTCTCCGCCACCACCACTACCGCCGCTGCCGCCGCGTCGATCGCCACCGCGATCGCCACCATCGCGCCCACCTCTACCACGCCCGGCATTCGAGCGATTATCACGCGATTCCTCATCGCGAGTGGAGCGGGCCTGGGCTGCCAGTTCAGCAGCGCTGGCGGCGACGAGAGCCAGGCGTTCGGCCTGTCTCTTGCCAACGATCTCGGAAACGACCTTGCCACGTAGCGCGGCCTCGGCTTCGGCGGAACGCAGTTCTAGCAGTCCACCGACGCACGCTTGCAGGGTATTGGCAGGGTTGGTGCTTCCCAGCGACTTGGTGAGGATGTCGCGGATACCGACGGCCTCAACGACAGCGCGCACAGCGCCACCGGCGATAACGCCGGTGCCGGGAGCGGCGGGTTTGAGCAGCACTTCGGAGGCGCCGAAGCGGTGCTTCACCATAAAGGGAATGGTTGCGCCTACCAGTGGAACCTCGATGAGGTGCTTTTTGGCATCCTCGACGCCTTTACGGATGGCTTCGGTATACTCGGCAGCTTTGCCCAGGCCAAAGCCGACATGACCACTGCGATCTCCGACGACCACGAGCGCGCGAATGCTAAAACGGCGACCGCCTTTGACGACTTTAGAAACGCGGCGCACTTGCACGACGGTCTCTTCAAGATTCAGTTTTGACGCATCTATTCTTGGCATCTTTTCTCCTCGTGGCCTAAAATTCCAGGCCGACTTCACGAGCGCCTTCTGCAAGCGCAGCCACGCGCCCATGATAGGCGTAGCCACCACGATCAAAGACGACCCGACTGACACCTTTTTCTCTGGCGCGCCGGGCAATCAGCTTGCCAACCTCGCGCGCTAAGGCCACTTTGTGGTTGTCCGCGATGGGAGCGAGCGCCTCTACCGGTGTCTTCTTCTCACCCTTCTGCGCGGTGGGCAGGACGGTTTTACTCTGAGTACCGGGCTTGCCGCCTTTGCCCGGCTGTCCTTTTTGTGGCGAAGCGCCTTTGGCGGGGGCTTTCGCCACCTTTGCGCCCTTGCCTCTAGCAGGAGCAGCCGAGGCGGCAACTTCGACCTCAGCGGCCTCATCTACCTGCGCCTCATTCACCTGGACGGTGGGTGATTCCTTTTTGAC
>DAHVFL010000010.1 GCA_027316975.1 Chloroflexota bacterium
GCATAGTACCGCGTGACTTTTTGCCAGTGGCGGGAATAACGATCGGTTGCCTTAAAGACGTTGTAGGGGTGACCGGTGTTGAAGTACCGGTTTGTACGCCGGGTAGGAGGCGGGTAACTGCTGGTGACGCATTGAACGCCAGTTGTTGTGTAATGCCACCAGAACTATTCATGCCCGGAAGCTGCTGAGTAGGGTTTTCTGAAGCATCTGAAGAGTATATATCGGGTGCCGGTGTGGTCGGCCCAGATACTCTAGTAGATGCCGATTGTGGCATTCTCTGTGGGAACATGGGATTGCTTTCAGGAAAAGACCGTTGTTCCGCAGGAGAAAGCTGGTTGACCAACCCAGGAAGTTGTAATCCCGAAGCGCTATTCTGACTAGTATCCAATGACGACATACGAGCGACCCCAATCCATCAGGCTTGCGTCAGGCAAAATGTATCCGTATTACCTGACATTGACCATGCTTTATTACTGAGTCTATCCATTCAACTCTGTTCAGTCAACCCCGCGTGAATGCTCGTAGGAAGATGGTACTTATAACCGGTGTGCCTCTTCACCACGAACATCACCCAACCAGGTCTGTCATCCTGAGCGCGGCGAAGGATCTGACTGACTGCTACTCAACGACCATTTTCAGCAGTCCGGGGTTGCCTATCTGTTCCTCTTTGAACATGTTGCGCACAATGACAGCCCAATGCTGCGCCCCTGCCTGTTTCCTACCTGGGAGGCTGGTTATACCGACAGCAGCCAGTGGTACGCGCAGCGAGCGTTGCTCGCTAAAGTCCAGGCTGAAACGTTTGACCTGCCCTCCTCCGGCGATGCGAGCCAGGGCGTCGGGTAAGCAAATGTGCGCCACCATGCCCGCTTCATAGCGCGGGACATGTATCACAAGTTCAAGCGCATCGCCCACTTTGAAATGCTGCTGCGGACGCCCGGCGCGTTCCAGGCGCACTTCAACGGGTAGCACGCTTTTCAGGCTGCTCCAGTCTTCAATTACTTCTGAAGTGACCTGCGCCGCAACCACTCCTTCAATACAACGGATCGATTCGACTTTTTCGCTGTAGACCAACGCTTCAGCCAGCTTCATGCGCTGCCCGTTGATCTCCACGAGGCCGCCATCAGCAGTAGCCACCACTCCCGACCCGCGCAGGGCCAGCAGCAGCGAGAGACACGCAGCTGTATCGACTGTGCTGTAGAGACGCCCTTCTTCATTCAACTGGCCGGTCAGATAATTGGTGGCTGCGATAGCCCTGGGCAAATCAGCAGGATGTCCGGCTGCCAGTAATGTAGCGGCGGCATAGGCGGTCTCCTGGCGCTGCGCTACCGCCTGCCCGTAGAGATTGTAGTGCGGCGCGCGTTCTCCCACCGCGACATACACTTGCCCATCCTTTTCTTTCAGCTTTTCGCGCGCATAGGTGGCGGCTTTCTCACGTTCTCGCTGCGAGTCGCTGCGTGTAACAACCTGGTAGGCATCGTGACAATCGTTGATGCTTCCCGGCAAGATATCAATCTTATAGTACGCGGCCCCTTTTTTTGCCAGCGAGTGGATATCGCGCAGGATATCAAGCACAGCCTGCTGCTTGATGCCCGAACGTTCGGCGGCAGGCAGGTTCAGTAGATGTTTGATGCCGCCTGGCGCGTAATGCGTATCGACTTTGCCCGCCTGCCCCTCTTCTGGCGGGTACATGCAGAAACCTCCGTTTGAAAGCGCCATGCTGCGCAGGCGTTTGTGCCAGACCAGAATGGCCGCTTCATAATCTCGCGCAACCTCCACCTGTTGCAGATTGGTAATATAGCCAACGAACATGGCTAACAGCATGGAAGAGGTTTGTTCGATACAACCGAAAGGATATTTGACCGCGCCGGTCACAAAAACCTGAAATGGTCGCTCCAATCCAGGCATCGGCTTGATCTCCAACGCGCGCACCTCGCTAAGACTGGCCGACTCACCGGGTGTGAGCAGGCGCAGGCGACGCGCAATATGACGCAGTTTGCCCGGCTCGGTGATATAGCGTTCGCTGACATCGATACCCCCCTTGCGGGCATCCCGCACCGTCGCAGTAATTGCGCCAGGACGCACAGGGAAGCGCACAACTGAGCCGGATGGAATGGGCAAACCGGGCGTCACTGCACTACCATCCTCGTGGAACAGGTCTAGTATCTCGTTATCGTGGCGCACTTCAACCATCGCGCCGCCCGATGCCGCCCCAACATACAAACTGCCCGTGACCGGATCGACGGGGAAGGCAAAGGGCGACACCGCCAACTCACCATACACCGGCTGCACAGCGTTGACCTCCGTCACCACTCTTTGCCAGTCCAGCGTCTCCGGTTCAAGCGCAAAGGCCTCGATAGTGTAGCGCGTGATACTATCGCCAGGTTTGACCTCGACTTCTTTTTCACCCTGCACCATCACAATCTCGTTGAAGATCACTTCCGGGAAGGAGAGGCGAATTTTTGTGGGAGCCGGGCTTGTTTTTGACAGCTTTGTCGCCATTTCGCCGGTAGGCCCGGACGGACGGGCTAAGCTTGCCGAAGCAGGCACAATCTCCCGGTCCATTGGAGCTATACTGGTAGTCGCCATGAATTGGGGAGCGACAGGAGGCATCGCCATCGCGTTCATCATCATGCGCGGGAACCGCGGCCCGAAGTTTTGTTGAAAGTCTGATAGTTTGCGCTCAACCTGGCCTGTTTTTGACTGCTCGCGCCAATGGGTAAGATGCTTTTTGATACGCGCCGCCAGTTCTACCTGCGGATCGCTCCCGGCGATCAAACGCGCATCCTTCACAATCAATTGCACCGGCACGGGTCTATCGGCTCTGGCCGTCTTGAGCTTCACGGTGATACGCTCGCCCGGCCTGGTCTCTCCTGGGGCCTCGCATTGCAATTGCAGTTCGCCGGGGCGCAGGATGGTACACCAGCCTTCCCAGGCCTGACCATCGATGAACGCGCCCAGTAACAGCACGCCATAGGGCGCGGGTACCGCCAACCGCAGCGGCTCCCCGGCTGGCAGATTTTCAAAAACCAGTTCTTTGCTGCTCGCGTGAGCGGCATCTACCACCACCACCTTGAGCATTTCGACCGGCACGCGCGGCGTTATTTCGGCCTCGTTGCCTACTACGCGCTGCGCTACAAATGGTTCGTTGTTGCTTCCCCCGCGTGTAATATACATGCCACGCCACTGGTTCGCCTGTGGCAGTGGCAGCAGGCTGACCTGGCGTATCTCGCCCAATTCGCTGATGACCAGCGTTTCGCGCTGCTCCCGTTCCGAACCTTTCAGCGCCACGCTGGCACTGCGCTCCCCTGCAAAAATGTTCAGCGTATAAGGTCCCGCGCCCGTCAGGGTGACTACCCCCCTGCCCTGTCCCTGGCGGTTGCATTGCAGCGTCTCACGTTTGCCAACGCGCTTTCCGCGCTCCTGCAATTCTACTTCAATCTTCCCACTGTAGGGCTGACCAAAGGCGCTGATCGCCAGCATGTAGCGTAAAGCCTGTCCGCTCAAGCTCTGTTCGACAAGCTCGGCGTTCAGGGGAGAGAGGCGATATTCCGCCACCTCGAAACGGCAATCAGTCGCTTCCACACCTTGCAGGGTCGCCGAGTATTCTCCTTCTGGCAAGCCTTGCAGCGACCACAGGCATAGTCCATAATCATCGAGCGCAAGCGTGTAATCCGCGTAGGCGTTTCCACTCAAGCGCACCTGTAAAGTGAGTGTGGCATTCGCTTGCAGCGGCGCGGCAATCAGCAGCCGTACCGTATCACGATTGACGCGATACAACGCCTTATCGCTGGTAAGTGAAACTAACTGTACGGCGGGAAGCGCTTTAGGGGAGAGAGTGGCGCCTGGCAGCGCGAGTTCGTCTTTACCACGAAACAGGATAGTTGATTTGATCGAACTGGCCGCTATGCCTGATAAGGCGAGCAATTGCTCCATCCCCGATCGATGCAGCCAGTTCGCTTTGAGAAACACGAACCAGTTGCCAGGCAGAACGCTATCGCCCAACTTCTCAACGAGCGAAAAATCAGAAATATGCACAGTTGGATCATAATCGAGCGGCACATTTTGTTGTATCATATGCAAAGCCTTTCATGTGGTAAGATTGGCGCTACAATCATAAGAGACCAATTGCATCGTAGCGAATGCCTGCGTTACCTTACAATATAATAAACAGTTGCGCAAGCCATACTTTTATAGAAGGACGAGAAACATACATGCAACCAGTACGCCGTATTATTTTCTTTTTCGTGATGTGCCTGCTGCTCGCGGCCTGTTCGCAAGGCGGAAGCAACGCCGGGGTTACGCCCATCGGTAGTTCCTCAGCGCCTGTCGTGGATAATTCACCACTGCTCTGCCCCGCGCAGTTAGCAGTCCGTATCAACTGCCAGTCACCGCGTTCGATGCGCATCGCCTATGGTGTTGAGTCGTTGATGCAGCGCGGTTTTACAGGCAAAGGGCAGACGGTAGTCGATATCGTCTCTTTTGGCAGCCCGACCTTGCAGGCAGACATGGATGTTTTTGACCGGAATTTTAATTTGCCGCCCATTACGATTAAGGTGCTTGCCCCTTTCGGCGCCATTCCTTTCGATCCCGCTAACAATGATATGAACGGCTGGGCAGCAGAAACGGAACTGGATGTGCAGGTAATTCACGCCATCGCTCCCGATGCCAATATCGTGGTGCTGACCAGCCCGGTATCAGAAACCGAGGGCACAATCGGCCTGCCGGAGTTCTTGAAGCTGGAGCAATACGCGGTGAATAACCATCTCGGCACGATCATATCGCAAAGCTGGGGCGCGTCCGAGGTGACACTGAAAGATAGCGCGGGACAACAGGAAATACAAAAGTGGGACGCCTTTTACAAGCAGGCCACGACACAGCAGGGCATAACCTTCTTCGGTTCTTCGGGCGATAATGGTTCTACCGACTTTGCCGACCTGAAAGCGACGATTCTCTCCAAACAACCTACCACCAGCTTCCCAACCGACGATCCCTGGGTAACAAGTGTAGGTGGTACATCTTTGAGCCGCGCCGGCAATACGTCTTTTCAGGAGACAGCCTGGAACAATCGGTTTGGCGCGAGCGGCGGAGGTTATAGTGCCTTCTTCACCCGTCCGGTTTACCAGGGATGCTGCGTGAAGAGTACCTCCATGCGCGGCGTGCCGGATGTTTCCGGTAACGCCGACCCCGCAACGGGGCTGGCAATTTATACCGGTGGCTGGCAGCTCGGCGGCGGCACCAGCGCAAGCGCCCCTCTATGGGCTGCTATCGCGGCCATAGCCAATCAGATGGCAGGTCGCGCGCTTGGTTTTCTCAATCCCGCGCTCTACAAACTGGCCGGGTCAAGCTCCTACGCACAGGATTTTCACGACATTATTAAAGGCAATAATAACGAAACGGTAGACGGTACAATCGTGCCGGGTTATGCAGCTGCGCAGGGCTGGGACCCTGTCACCGGCCTCGGCTCGCCCAACGCCGAAAAGCTGATTCCCGACCTGATCGCCGCCATGAAATCATAAAGATAGCGTTCTGCCAGGACGATCCGGCGGATCATCCTGGCAGAGCGCTATCTCTCTATCTACCTTTGTTGGTACTGGTAAGAATTGTAAGCTGGCTGACCGAACATCACGTAGTGGCGACGCTGGCCGAACATCAAGTACAGGAAAGAACCCAGGAACGGCACTAGCCAGATCAAGGCCAGCCACAGCACTTTCCCGGCGGCTGAATGATCATCCTCAAAGACCATAACGGTAGCGATTATATGTCCCAGGACTGGGACGAAAACAATCACCAGAAAAAGCAGTGTATTGAATATACAACCCCGGTTTCCCGACATGTTTTTCTTCTCCTCAGAAACTATGCTTGAGCAGCAATATATTTTTTTGTGAGAGCTTCATTTTGCCGGCGCTGAATGTATTTGCTCTCGCAGGTATATACGTTTGAGGGAAGACGGTGTTGTAATTGTTCTAAAGTATATTCTTCACAGCACTTCCGCCTTTGAGAACGTACTTCACATTAGCGGGGTTGACGATGCAGTTGATGTCATCGAGCACGTTGCCATCTATAATTATGAGGTCGGCCAGCTTGCCTTCTTCCAGCGTCCCGAGCTGGTCGGCGAGGCGCAGCAGGTGAGCCGCGCAGGATGTACTGGCAACGATGGCTTGCATAGGTGTCATGCCATTCTCGACCATCAATTGCAACTCGCGGCCATTTTCGCCATGTCGTCCAACACCCGAATCGGTTCCCATGGCTACTTTAACACCGGCCTGCACAGCGCGCCGGAAGCTTTGTTGGTGAGCAGCAACGACGGAAATAGCTTTCTCGGCCATCATGGGTGGTAAAATATCGGGATGCTCTTTGCCAAACTCGACCACCGCCAGCGGCGCAACCAGTGTCGGCACTAAATAGACCTGCCGGTCGATCATCATTTCGATCAGTTCGTCCGTCAAATACACGCCATGCTCAATCGAAGCGATGCCAGCCAGAATAGCGTTTTTGATGCCCTGGGAACCTTGCGCGTGCGCCATGCAGCGTTTATCCTGCGCTCCGGCCTCGTAGACGGCAGTGGCTATCTCTTCAACCGTCAACTGCGAAGATTTTGGCGAGTCAGAAGTGGAAAGCACGCCGCCACTGGTCGCCAGTTTAATCCAGTCCGCGCCCGCGCGCAATATTTCGCGCGTGGCTTTGCGCACTTCCTCCACACCGTCAGCGACACCGCCCGGCACGTCATAGAAACGAATGCCGAACAGCCCCATATCGATACAACACGGGTAATACCCATCGCCATGCCCACCTGTCTGGCTAATCATTGACACGGCTACCTGCATACGTGGCCCCGTCACAATGCCCCGCTCGACGGCATGTTTCAGCCCCACAGGCGCGCCTGCCGCGTCACGCACAGTTGTTACACCTGCATCGAGGGTCGCTCTCATGCGCGGAATAGTTTCCAGCAATCGCAGCGAGGGCGGCGTGACCAGGAAACGCGCAATATTGGGATACTCCATCGCCAGGTGAACATGACAATCGATGAGGCCAGGCAGGATGCAGCCCCCACCCGCATCTATCACCGTCGCGTCACGCGGGACAGATACATCGCGTCCTATTCGCGTAATGCGCTCGCCCTCAATGAGCAAGGTAACGCTGCTTTGTGGATCGCCGCCGCTCCCGTCGATCAGTGTTCCATTAGTAATGGCTAAAGACATTGGCTGAACTCCTTGTAATTTAATGGGTATGCGTTGGTTATCATCAAACAAGAGACGAATCGCGCTGCCACGAGGACAAGCACAAGGCCCCCACCCTGCCCCACATCCGCCCCTTGTCCCTACAGGACGGGGGCGACGTTTTCGCTCCTTCCCCGATTCGGTTGGCAAACGTCATCAGGACGGGGGCATCCTACTGACTATAAAGTATATCCATTTAGATGAGACTGGTGCAAACTCAAAAAATGGAACAAAATATCAAAAAAAGCATTGACAAATGCTCAAGCACAGGATATACTGAACATATGTTCTAAATTACTCTGACAGGGAAGTTGGTGATTTATGGAAGAAATTCGTTTGTCGCAACGAGCTAATCGAACGCAGAAGGCGCGCATTACAGATGACGACATGCTCAACGAGGGTGAGTACGACGATGCATGGCCTCGTCTGCCGTCCAGTGCGCGTCGCTATTATATGCCTGATATAAAAGCGGAGAGCGGGCGCGTCCTGGCTGATACAACATCTGGGTACGGGTCAAGACGCTCGAACAGCGATCGTCAGAGCATCCCGCCCCGGCGCAGCGCGACACAGACCAACATTCCGGCGATGCCTGGAGGCAGACCACGTGCCCCCATACTCGATGATGACAAGGCGCGCCAGACCAGCGGCTTGTTGACGGGTAGAAGAAGAGTGCGTTTCCACTGGCTGGTGTTTGTTGGTTTAGCCATGTTCGTCATGATACTTGGATGGATCGCCTTTAATGCGCTCTCGAACTGGTGGCAGATCACGCAGGACGACTGGCAGTACGGTCGCCCGCGCACCTACCAGGTAGATATGGTGGTTGGGCATAACGACTCAACGGCTAACCCCACTCACTTCATTGCTGAAAATTTGAACCGCCGCATTACGATTATTGAAATTCCAGGAGGCGATACCTCGAAAGCGAAAATCTATTCTGGTCCTAACTTGATCGGTTCCGGCCAGGACCTGACCCCGGTCACATTGACTTTCAAAGATGTCAACGGCGATGGGAAAGTAGATATGATTATCAATGTGCAGGATGCGCGCTTCGTTTTTCTTAACCAGAATGGTCAGTTTGTTGCAGCGCCCGCCCAGAGTGGGAACTAACGGGCGCCATCTCTGTATGCGCGTTTGAAATATGCTTACCCATCTGCGCCAGCGGGGTCTGCTGGTGTATTCTGTGTACAGAGATGGCAGGGAAAGAACCGGCAGGAGTTGGGAATTCGTCCGCATCGTTCTGCTCAATTTGATGCGCGCGCAAAGCCAGAGTTGCGAATAGTATAAGCCATACAAGCAAAGCGCCGAGGAGTGTCCAGGCTAGAATTATTTGCGTTGGTGTCGAAAGAGTAAAAATATTCATGGGCATATCCTCTATTTTTATGCTTGAAAATATGTAGTAAACAGGTTGTCATTAGTATAATGACGAAGAAAATTGATGAAATTAACTCTATCCCCCGATAGTTGCCCATTTTTCAAAGCAATGCTCTCCTGATGACCTTGATGATGAAACGATATCGCCGCTAAAAAAGTTTCAATGCATCCGCTATTTGCCAGGATGCAGGGCGTTATTTATCTAAGACAGAGAACGTCAACGGCTTGTACTTTTGGTGAAAATCTGCCACAATCAGGTTATCTGAGGACGCGATTGGACGCGTCCATGTGTCGCCGAGGAAGCGAGAGGTGGATCTAATGCAGCGAATCAAATGGACCTTAACACGCGATGTATTGATAGTAGTGATATGTATTGGTATTGTACTCTGGGGAACCTTCTCCATACTGGGAATGGTTGTTCATGCCATTGTCCTGCTTTTGCTGGCGATGGCCGTCGCTTTTCTGGTAACGCCCCTGGTAAATTTTTTCGACAGGTACTTACCGCGCGTAGTGGCAACGCTGCTGGTGTATCTACTTGTGCTGGCAGGACTGGGCGCGTTATTCTACGCCCTGGTTTTTTCGCTGATCCAGCAGGTTACCTATTTTTCCAACAATTTGCCGGTCTATGTGCAAGATCTACCCGGCACCTATGCAAATTTTCTCCAATGGCTTGTCAAACAGGGTGTGCCTCAGTCTTCGATCAATAAGACGTTGACCACCATTTCAGATCAGGCAAATGTGCTGGTACTCTCACTGGCGGACAACCTGGTAAGTATCGTGTTGATTGTCACCGACGTGATCGTCAACGTGCTGCTGGTGACGGTATTGAGTTTCTACCTGACGCTCGATGGCAAACGCATCCGAAATAGCCTGATGAACCTGGCATCCGAGACCTTCGCGCCGCACTTGCGCCTGTTTGAGGATGCGCTTAACAAGGTAGTAGGCAACTACATCCGGGGACAGTTGACGCTCGCCGCCATCATCGGAGTGCTGGCCGGGGCAGGAACTTTTTTTCTGGGCATCAAACAGTTCGCGCTCATCATTGGGATGCTGGCTTTTCTCTTTGAGACTATCCCGATGGTTGGTCCCACCCTGGCCTCGATCCCGGCTATTCTCATTTCACTCCTCTTACCCGACCCATTTCCACGCTCCTATTGGATCGCGGTCTACTTCATCGTCATCCAATTGATTGAAGGCAATGTGCTGGGGCCACGCATTGTGGGTCATGCCGTCGGACTGCACCCCGTAGCCTCCATTTTGGCCCTGATCATTGGGGCGCAATTCTTCGGGCCGTTCGGCGCGCTGCTGGCAACCCCGGTGGTAGCGGCCTCCTGGGTCGTCATCGCCAGTTTGTACAATTCGCTACGAGGCAAGCCCACCACACCCTTACTTGAGAAAAAGCGCTCGCCCTGGATGCGTCCGCGCAAGCAGCACGGCGGGCCTGGAGAAGAAGAGGCTTTCCCGGACAATACACGGACAGGTGGAGCAATCGCACAAGACGAGGCAAGAACTATTACAAACCCGGCTAGCGATAGTATTGTGGAACATGGGCAAGAATGGCGCGCGCGCGGTATGGTTGAACCGGTAGATGCGTTGCGCTTAGTTCCCAACGGCGATATCTACCGCGATCGTAACGGTTCGCAAGGGAAATAGTTTTCCAATGGTCGCCCCTACCAAATGGGTAAAAAGCCAGAAGCTTCTATCTATATGGATTCTTGCTCGCGCAGTATCTCCAGAGCTTCGCGCGCGGCCAGGCGACCAGCTTCTTTGATGCTCGACGCCTGTCCCAAACCAAGCAGCAGTTCATGCTCGAAGACACCCACCGTGAACAGGCGGTCATTATTGCGCCCGCTTTGCTCCATGACCCGGTAGCGCGGCAGGCTGCCGGAACGCCGTAAGACAATCTTTTGCAGCCGGCCTTTGGGGTTGGTATCGAGCGTTTGCTCGCTCAACAGCGGCACCACAGGCAGGACTACACGCGCCACAAAATCGCGCGCGGCATCGTTGCCCTGGTCGATCAGGATCGCGCCTGTAATCGCCTCCAGCACATCGGCGCAGAGCGAATCGCGCGAACGCTCATTAAAAGTGCGCAGGTTGGCGATATCCACGCGGATATAAGGGAAAAGCCCAAGCTCCTGCCCGATTTTTGCCAGCACGCGGCGGCTGACTACCTCAGACTTGAGAGCCGTCATCTCTCCCTCTGAGGCATCAGGAAAATTGCGATAGATATGCTCCACCACCCGCGCACCCAGAACAGCATCCCCCAGAAATTCGAGCGTATCATACGAATCATGAACAGCCGTTTCGGGACAGCAGGAGTGATGCGTCAACGCTCGCTCCAACAGCACGCGATCGCGAAATTGCACGTGAAGCAGCGCCTCTAATTCAGCCAGCTTGTCTTCGTTCTCCATGGTTAGTATTATAGCCCACAATTTTCAGGTTGTCATAGGATGGAGAATTGAAGTCTTTGGAACATATTTAAAAAAAGTTTTCGTAGTGAGCGCCGGACTCACAAAAGGTAACTGAGCAAACAATTCATGAAATTCTTTCGTCCGTACACTTTTCACTCAACCGCAAAGCCGCCTTCTTCCATTTCTCCCATAGAAAATTGCCGCTCCGCTTCTCTAGCAAGCCGGTTTAATCCTTCCTGTACATGAGGCCGAGCGAACAAGGTATCCCACTCTAATTCCTCTTTCAACATTGACACTGTGAAATACAATGGTAAAGAAGACACAATTAAGTACCATAAATGAACCTGGAAGAGGTTAATGTCAGAGATACGATCGGCTCCAGAGACAGTGAGCATCACAATATAATCACACGTATTCATTCGCCTGGTGTACAGCGCTGATGTGCTGCCGCCAGGCTCATCCATACCTCAACTATATTGTATAATATCTCTGTAAGACCGTACCGGTCGCTCAGGGACATATTTCACAGCAATCGAAAGGTAGTAATCCATGCACGATAATGGAGATGTGCGAACCGAACCAGTTGAAGATACTCTCCTACAAGACGCGAACGAGGCAATTTTAGCCCTTGAAACTGCTGAGGAGGAAGTGAACCGGGGGAATTATTCCAACGGGTCATTGGTAGACATTGATGCCACCATTGATACCACGCTAGAGATGCAGAAGTTCTACGTTCTTGCAAAGCGCCAGGCATGGAAGGTGGAACAACTCTCCTGGGGCCAGCTTCCTCCGGTGCCAGAAGGGAAAGGCTCCGGTGAGAAGCGCGCTCGTCGTATGGCGATCTGGCGTTCGGTTGTCACGCAGCAACTCCAGGCCGACACGCTTGCCTCTCTCTTGTCGTCGCAATTGCTGGCGGCAGCGCCCGATCTCCCCGGACGCTTATATTACACGACAATGGTTCAGGATGAAGGGCGTCACGCTGAAGCCTGGATTAAACTGACAAATCTGGTTGGAGGGATGAGCGAACCCGACCCCTACCTGGATAAACTTGGTAATATAGTACTCAATGCAGATACCCTTGAAGAGAAGATCTGGATGTTCCAGGTAGTTTTTGAAGGACTGGTGATTGACCGGTTCCGCCAGATCGCGGCAGGCGCGCCCGGCACCATTCTGGCTGAGCTTTGCAATCGCCTGACCGTTGACGATGGGATACATCACGGTTCAGGTGTTGTCTACGAGCAGCGCCTGCTCCAGCGTGTCTCTTCGCGCACGAAGCGGGGCATCTGGCGTATGAGCCAGGAGATGTGGCCCTTGTTCGTTGACCACTTGATGTGGAGACCGCAGGAACGCTCGTGGGCCAGTCGAGCCATGCAGCCACGAGACCTGGAAACGGTCAAAAGCTACATGGCGCAGGAGCGGAAGCTTGCAATAAAAGTGGGTCTGGAAATCGATACACCGCCCGGATTTTAACCTCTGAGAGTACTCACAGGAAAAACAGGTATTCATCCTCATTAACAAATCAGGACGACAGAGACGCATGAATCTCTGTCATCCTGCCTGGAGACTTTCCTGACAACGTCTGTCAAGGTGATGAACAATGTACTGCGCGGGAATTACACCCTTGTTAATTCATCCACTCGCCGGGGGCGTTACCGCGCACGCGGACATTGCCCTGGTGGTGGTGCATATCCTGCGCATCTTTCGCGATACGAGCGCGCAACTGCGTAGCGGAGGTGCGATGCCAGAATGAGACGGGAAAGAGACCGATGCCCACAGCGATAGCCGCGCCGATTTCGGCCATGTCAAAAGGCAGGCCCGGCGGCAGGTGATACGGCAGGTGGGTCAGAATACCCTGGTGAAACAGGAATGCCAGGACAAAGATACTCAGTTCAAGCAAAGCGGCGGCCACGTAAAAGAGTATTTCTAGCGAGCGTCTCTTGCGAAAGAGTATAACGCAAACGACGTTGAGGAAAACCAGGAAGCCTGTGATCCAGAGTGTCACCGTAACAAGGGTTTGTGTTAAAAGATTTGCCACCAGAACCTCCTGAATTGAGTTTTTAACTCCACGTCAATTTTAAATTTGAGAAGGCAACTTCGGTTCCCTTCAGGTTTACCAACATGCCCACCTGGCCGCTTATCAACGAACCATCCTGCACCGACCAGACTTGCTTGCCATTTACTATCAATGTGAACGTCTTGCCATTTACTAGAATCTTGAAAGTATTCCTGCTTCCTGGCCCCTGTCCCTGGTGAAACTCGCTGCCAAATGAGCGGTTCGCAAGCTGCTTCCAGGGATTAACAGACGGCCCCTGGCTATTGTCATACTTCCAGAACTGGTACTGACCACCTTTTTTATTGACCACTTCAAAGGTATAAAAGGTGGTGATCTGATTGCCGTTTTTAACCTGTGAATTAAAACGTAGAATCAAACCAGATTCGTTGTTGACAGAGGTGTCGTCGCCGCGTATCTCATCCATCGTCAGCGTATAAACGAAAGGTTTATCCAGGCGTTCACCGGACAAAATGGCGGTTGCAACCCTGGAAGAATCATTGTTGGTGATATGAAACGCCCCATCCTTAAACTGGAAGAGGAAAGGGCCACTGGAAGATTCGGGCCAACCGCGAATATTCTGTGATAATGGGTCAGTGAGAATGGTATTGGCATCCGCCGACGCCTGCGCTCTGGCCGTGGCAGTGACGGGAATATTGGGAGTTCCCGCGGGCGTTATCGTCGAGCCGCCCGGGCGCTTTGACGAAGAAAATTGGAGATATGCAAAGCCCAGAGAACCACTTACAATAATCAGCGCGGCCAGCACAAAAATTGGCACGCGCAAACGCCGCAGCCGTGAATGTTTGACGGGCGGCTGCGCGGGCGCGGGAAGACCAGAAACCCCTGCAGGCTGTTGCGAAGATGGTAAAATGCCGGTTACATATTGTCCGGGCTGGCCAGCTACCGGAATATTCACAATGCGGGCCGGACCGGTCAATTTATAGGTGCCGGTGGTGCCGCTATCGTCCGGCTTGATCTCAGGCAAAGCCCATAGAATACGACCGGGAGCCATCGATGCTTGCGAAGACGTTTGATTGGCAGGAGTCAACGGATTTGCCTGAACAGCGCCCTTCGTAAAAGCTTGCTCTTGTGGCACAGTTCTCGAGGCCGGTTGTCTGTTTTGCGGGGTGAACGGATCGAAAGAAGCAATCGAGGGCAGCGATGCGCTGGACGAGTTGGCAACCTCAAAAGAGTTCCCTGTCCTATGCAGATTCATCGCCCCGGTTGACCCGTCGTTCTGCTCGGCGGCAATGGTTGGCATAGAATTGGTGCGCCAACTGGGACCAAAAAAGAGAGGAGGGACAATAGAACGCACACCAGTACCGGTTGATGCGACATCAGCGGATACCGGGTTGGAGAATGCAACGTCACCAGACCCGGCAGTGTTGGCAGGCGCGGTATTGCCGGACGCGTTAAATCGCGTCCCTACAGGGGGGAATGAAATCACCTGTGTTGTTTCGTGTGGTGCGGCGGGACCAGTGATGGCTTGCTGGAAGAGCAGTGAAATATCCAGGGCATTTTCAAAACGATCGGCCGGGTCTTTCGCCAGGGCCTTGAGGATGACCTGTTCGGCGGAAGGAGAAAGATCAGGACGAGCGGCGCGCGGCGAAGGGGGCGGCATTTTTAAATGTTTAGTGGCGACCTTCATGAGCGTTTGCCCCTGAAATAGGGGTACGCCTGTTACCATGCGATATAAAAGCGCGCCCAGCGAGTACAGGTCGGCGCGTTTATCAATTTGCTTGCCAATGATCAATTCCGGGGACATATAATCCAGCAGGCCGGGTTTAGAGAGACGCATCTGGGCCGTATTTCCCTCGGCCAGCATGGAGGTGAGGTGGAAATCCGCCACGATCACTTTTTTTTCAGGTGTAATAAAGATATTGGCAGGTTTGAGATCACGATGCACAATACCCCGCCCATGCGCATAATCGAGCGAGGCTGCGATTTGGTGCAGGAAGTTCGCTGCCAGCTGTAAAGGTAACGCTCCTTCGCGCGCCAGCACATCCTCAAGCGTCTCGCCAACGACATAGGGCATTACGATATATGCCAGCCCATCTAGATCACCATAATCATAGACAGGCAAAATATTCGGGTGTTCCAGAACAAAAACACGCGCCATCTCGTCGCGAAAGGTTGCCAAAAACGCTCGCTGCTGTTCGAGTTCCAGCGACGCGAGGCGCAAGAACACTTTGACAACCACCTGCCGCGAGGGTTGTAATTGCTGTCCCAGGTACACCGCTCCCAGCGTCCCGCTACCAATCGCACGTTGTAGTACACTGGTTCCCGGCTGTTTTCCTATCAACGCTTCGGCATCCATCAAATTCTACCTCTCATCGCCAATCGTGCTGGCCTGCACGCTGGCTACGATTCTGAACATAAGTCAAGAACACGATAATTCCCCACGATACTATCTTAGCCAATGGAGGTCGATCTGACAATGTATCTACCCTGAAACTATGACCAAAGTACTGATACAGAGGAAAAATACTATGGGCTGTTCGTCGCAGACGAACAGCCCATAGTATTTTTCCTCTGTATCCGTCATCTCGCGTTATTTTGGTGTATTGATGGGGTAGATTTTCAAATTTGAGAAGGCGATTTCTGTGCCGTTGAGATTGACGAGCATACCAACATAGCCTGTCGTATAGCTTTTATCGGTAATGGGTTTACCGACCAGCTTGCCGTTGACCAGAAAGGAGAATGTATTGCCTTTCTCAAGAATCTTGAAGGTGTTGGTACTATTCGGAGCCTGTCCTTCGCGAAATTCGGCACCGAAGTTCTGACTCCACAGGGGCGTCCAGGGATTGGCCTTGCTGCTGTCATATTTGTAGAACCAGTATTTGCCGTTGCCGCCGGGAGTATTGACGACCTCGAAGCTATAAAAGGTGCTCACATCCTTGGCCGTCTGGTTATAGCGGAAGATCATACCGAAGGAGTTGACCGGCGAAGTATCATCACCCTTAATCTCCTGCATGGTGAGCTGATAGGACATAGCCTCGTTGGGCAGCGTATATTGCACCACAACAGCCACCCCTTCTTTGCCCAGGTTGGTAATATGATACCCGTCTTTCTTGAAGACATACGAGCGCGTGGCGCTGGTTCCCTCCGGCAAGTTACGTATGTTGGTAGTCAAGGGGTCCGACAGGATGCTGTTATCCGGGGTACTTGAAGTGGCCTGTGTCCTGGGCGTGCTCTGGGTAGTAGCAGGAGTCGCCGTACTCACGTTGCCTTTGCCGGGTTGGTTCACATGAGAGCGCAGCACAAGGAAGCCAGCCATGCCTCCTCCTAACAAAAGCGCGATTGCTGCCACTATCGTCGCCACTTTGAGCATTTTGAGAAGTGGATGAACAGGCCTGGGCGCTGGTGGCGCCGGTGGCACTGGCAAAAGACCAGTTACATAGCGGCCAGGGGCAACTGGCACCTGCACCACTTTGACAGGGTCGGTCAACTTGACGGTCTGAGAACCCTGCTCGTAATGAGGGGCCATCAACGCGCCGGTGGTTGGCCTCCTCAGAAAGGGCGACATCTGGTTGATGCCCGATTGCGCATAGGGGTCGGTTGAGCCGATCGGAGTGAAGGGAATCATGTTGCCCATCGCGGAATTTGTTGAAGGCGAGAGTTCGCGCACTCCCGGCTGAAAGGCGGATGGCTGCGCCCCCGTTGAGGTCGATACGCGACCGGCAGGCGTAGCAGGATTCTGCATGAAGTTGGCAGCCGGTACCGCGCCCGTGTTACCCGATCCCACTCTGGGAAACATACCTGTGCGCGAGAGCAGGCCAGTTGAACGAACAGGGGCGTCTTGCGGCGATACAGGGATACGCGACCCTGTAGAGCCGTTGTCCTGCTCATTGAACATAGCTGGCATTGCAGCCGTTTGCCATCTGGGGTCAAAGAGGCCGCGACGCGAATAGATGCCCGAACCACCAAAACCGCTCTCTGCGAAAGGATCAGCCTGTGTCGCGCCGGTCTGTGACCCGGCGCCGGCGAACGACAGGCGGAAAGCGGTGGCAAGTTCCAGGCCATTGGAGAAGCGATCTGACGGGCGTTTTGACAAAGCTTTAAGGATGACCTGTTCGGCGGCAGGGGGGAGGTCGTGCCGGAAACGACGCGGCGAGGGCGGCTGTGAGTGTAATTGTTGCGCGGCAATCTGCATGGGCGTTTCGCCCTGAAACGGCGTGGTGGCCGTCAACATCTGGAAAAGGATGATACCCAGCGAATAGAGATCAGCGCGCCCATCAACTTCGTGACCCATGACCTGTTCCGGCGACATATAATCAGGAGTGCCAACGGGCGCGCCCGCGCCGGTGAGCCGCACCTGGGCCAGCGCTTCCTCGCTGATAATCTTGACCAGGCCGAAATCGGTAAGTAAAAGGCGTCCTTCATGGGTCAGCAAAATATTAGCAGGTTTGATGTCGCGATGGATGACGCCGCGCGCGTGAGCGAAATCCAGGGCGGCGGCCAGTTGCTCCAGGTAATTGATGGCTTTCGGCAAAATAATCTGCCCTTCGCGTTCCATGACATCGCGCAAGGTGCCGCCGCTGATATAGGGCATAACCAGGTAAGCCAGTCCATCACGCTCGCCATACTCATACACGGGCATGATATTGGGATGCTCAAGGGAAGCAGCAGCGTCAGTCTCACGCCGGAAGCGTTCAAGAAAGGCAGCCAGGTGCTGCGGTTTCAGGGCGGTGGCAGGTAACAACACCTTCACGGCTACCTGGCGACGAGGGCGGGATTGCTGGGCAAGATAGACGGCTCCCATTCCCCCCTGCCCGATAAGTTGTTGGAGCGTGCAGGTTCCCAGTACTGTTCCAACTAAAGCTTCAGCGTTCATCAAAAACTACCTCTTCTCGTTTCCTGTTGCTCGTACACATGCATCTGCGCCGGGGTAGCGCGTGTACGCATCTGCGACATGCTTACGGTTTTACATGGTAGTCAATTTCTTGACCGATAGCAACTGTTACAGCCAGACAGCATGACTTTAGTAATAGCGCGTGGTTAATGTTTCTTAACTTTTTTTCACGAATGCCCGTAATGTGCCGACTATCGCGCGCAACCCGTATAACAGCAATAAACGAAGGTACGTTAAAGATTGGAAGAGAGTAGGACGTATGGTATATCGAGCCAGGGCTTGCCCCCGCCCTGGCTCTCATTACATATCAATATCATCCTGCGGGTCAATATCTTCCCCGGCATCCAGAGGAACATCTTCGTTGCCAGAGCGGGCAACCATAGAAGGGAGGGTGCGGCTCTGGATAATGATGCCGCGCAGCAGAGAGGCGGATGCTTGCGCCAGCATGGGGCGCAGGCGTTCCAGGTGTTCGCGATACAGTTGCAATTGGGCGGCGCGTTTCTTCTTATGCTTCACTTCGGTCTCAACCTCCACCCCGGCCCAGAAATCGCGCGCGTCAAGCGCCTGGCCTACGGCGGATTGCACTTGCTGCAAGAGATCAATGGTCTGGTTCAGGAGCATGAGCAAATCACCCTCGGCCAGGTCGATACGCCGCAGCAGCCCGCTAAGCGACATGCCACGCGACCATGCCAGCGCCACGCCGTGAAAATCGGGAACGATGCCAGGCGAGGAGGAGATGCTTGCCTGGTCTTCGACGGCTCGAATATGCTGCGTGATGTGCCAGAGTTCGCGGCGCACCTGCGCTACATTACCATTTAGCGTGTTCTGATTGCGCAGGCGGCGATCATGATCGAAGGTAAACCAGCTACACACCTCGGCCAGTTCGCCCACCGAAAGGTTATTGAGGACGCCGCGAGTGAGCATTTCCACGATGAAGATGCCGGCAGGGTGAAAGATATTGCGCAGCAAGCGCCCTTTGAGCGTCAACTGCTCGCGTTCGTCGATATAACCAAGCACGCGCAGCGCGTAGATGGTGCCGTCGAGTTCCGCGGCTCCGGCGCGGCTGAGCGGGTACGCACCTATCTTCTGGCGTCGCTTCTCCAGGGCTTCGATTGCCATGGCAGATGACGCGCCCTTCTTTTTAGATGATTTGCCCCCACCCTTCTTCGTCTTCTGGACACGCGCTTCCAGCTTTTCCAGGCGAGCCAGTTCGCGGAGCTCCCACAGGACGTAGCGTTGATATTCGCGCAGGCTCGAAGCACAGATGCGCCGCAGGTGCTTGACATCGCCTGGACGCCACAGGTTCAAGACAGAATTGTAGCGAATGATGAACGAACTTGTGACTGGCTGCAATTCGGCGGTGATGCGCTCGAAGGATTCTTCAAACTGCTCCCAGGGCGAATAGGGAATGACCGCCGCGCCTCGCACATCCATTCCACGCCGCCCGGCCCGACCCGTCAGCTGGCGGTACTCGTTGGGCGTCAGCAGGCGCATCTCTTGCCCATCAAATTTGCTCAGGCTGCCCGCAACAACGGCGCGAGCAGGCATGTTGACGCCCAGCGCGAGAGTATCAGTCGCGAACACGGCGCGTAAATGCCCGCGCGCGAACAGCGTTTCGACCAGCACCTTCAAGCCTGGCAATAACCCGGCATGATGATAGGCGATGCCGCGCGGCAAGAGTTCGGAGAGCGCGTGCGCCTGGCGCAAATTGCGGTCTTCGTGTGGCAGGTGTGTGAGCCAGACTGCTACCTCTTCCCGAATCTGCTCCTCTTCTTCGGGTGTGGTGAAGCGATGCAGGGCCGCGCCAATGGCGGCTTCCTCCACCACTTTGCGCCCCGGCAAGAAGTAGAGGCATGGCAACATGTCCGCGTCGCGCAGGGCGGTAAGCACTTCGCCCGGCGTGGGTGTTTTACGTTCTACAGGCCGTTGAGCTTTGCGCCCATCGCCGCGGACTCCCACAAGGGATATCCCAGTTCCGTTCGACCCTACCGCATCTACATCATCGAGGGGAGGCCAGACGCCCACAAGAGGCGTCCCTACATTCCCATTTGGCCCCGCAACACCCCTATCATCTTCCTTCTCGTCGTCCCCAAAGCTATAGACACGGTTACGTCCCTTCATCATGGCGATACGCGCTTCTCCGCCGACGTTGGGGAAATGTTCTATGCGGTTGCCGCCGGCATCCTGTACAAGGCGCAGTTTTCCATCGAGGAAGTAGTAGTGTTCCAGGGGAACGGCGCGTTCTTCATGCACGACCAGCGCGATGGGACGATGCACGCGACTGATCCATTCGGCCAGGTCTTCAGCGTTGCTGACCGTCGCGGACAGGCCAACCAGACCAATATGCGGCGGAGAGCAAATGATGGCTTCTTCCCAGACAGGCCCGCGCCCAACATCGCTCAAGAAGTGCAATTCATCGAAGATGATATAGCCAACGTCCGCCAGTTCCGAGGGAACCGCCAGTTCGCCATCGTCTGAGCGGTCACCGCTCTCTTCCAACAGCATATTCCGGTAGACTTCCGTCGTCATAATCACAATCGACGCGCTGCTGCGTTCGACGATATCGCCCGTCACCAGCCCGACCGCGCTTTCACCGTACAAGACACGCAAATCGCGGTACTTCTGGTTGGAAAGCGCCTTGAGCGGAGTCGTGTAAATGACGCGCTGGCCCCGTTGCTGCGCTCGCCAGATGGCATACTCGGCCACCATCGTTTTACCGGTGCCGGTGGGGGCGGCCACCATTACGGACTGTCCCCCTGCGAGATGGGCAATGGCCTCTAATTGAAAGGCGTCCAGGGGAAATGGATAACGCGCTACAAAAGATGCGATATCATCGTCGGTGGCTTCTAGTTGAGGGTTTGCCTGTGCCACCACCTGCTCTTCCATGTTGTTTGTTCTCTATCACCTGTCTCGTTACAACGTTTATTTGACCTATTGTAACATGAAGAGCAAATGGGAACAAGCAAGGCGCAAATCCTAGATAAGCTGGTCGGGGTCAATACCTAACGAGCGTAATTTTTCGGCATACACTTGTGATCGTTTAGCCTCAGCCTCGGCTTGCTGCATCGCATGGTCGACCTGCTGCATTGCAAGGTCGACCTGCTGTATCGCAAAGTCGGCCTGCTGCATCGCATGGTCGGCTTGCTGGTCAGCAAACTCAGCGTGAGTAAGCCGCATCTGGCCGAGGTGGTCATAGAGACGCAACCGGGCTTGATCGGGAACCAACCAGCTTTCCAGGCTCGGACTCCACAGCGACCCATCGGGACGAGGCTGCATTACTCTCATGCTGCGCCCGCTTTGATCGAGGCGCCAGCCAAACAAGCGCCGGTTCGCCCTGCGCGACAGCAGCGGTTCGTTGGGATCGTAGGCAAAGTATTCCTGCACACCCATGTCTGCATACTTGCCCGGTTTTTCCGTCAGGTCCTTTTTCCAGGTCTCTTCCGAGGCAATCTCGAAGACCACCTGGGGCGCAGGCCCACTCTTGCCTACACGCCAACTGCGGGTGGGGCGATGAGCGATGCCCGTGATGATGGCAATATCAGGGGCGATTGGATATTCTTGCGGGTCAGTGGTCTGGTAGAAATTGAGGTTGTCGTAAATGGCACAGACTCGCCCGCGAAACAACCATCTCAGCACATCTAGCAGGTAGATCACAAGGTCAGCATGGAAGGACGTTTCCCCCATCAGGTCCTCCTCGGTGGGATGGGAATCGTAGTAGTACTCTACCTCGTCTTCAATGTGCCGGGCCATTTCCTTTGTCCTTTCGCGCTACAGTCCAGCTTACCGATTCAAGGTCTGTCCAACCCCACATGTTTCTTCTACTGCAAGTGTACAGGCCCGATGAGCGGATGTCAACTGCGCGGAGATTCTTCGCTGCGCTCAGAATGACAACACCCCGTCTGTCATTCTGAGCGCAGCGAAGAATCTCTCGTGGCTTACACGAAATCGTCGGTCCCAAAACTATTTACTTCTTCGTATATCTATGGTAAGATTGCCCTGATAAACAGAAAATGGCAAAGGCGAGACATGTCCCTCCCCGGAGTTTTACAGAGAGGATGCGCCGGCGGCTGAAAGCGCACCAACCAGCAAGGAGTGCCGGTACCCCTCGCCAGCCTATCCCGGTAGGGTTGCGCAATTGCGCGTCCCGAAAGGATACGTCTAGACCACGTTAGCGGTCGCAAAAGCGCATGCGTCCAGTGAGAAATTGTTGCAGGTCTGCTTTACACTGGCGATGCGGAAATTGGGTGGAACCACGGAAAGTCTATGTGCCTTTTCGTCCCTTGAGAGGGATGGAAAGGTTTTTTATTGTCGTTTTGCCCTTGAAGGATGAAGGAGGCTATTGTTATGTCGTCGGTTGTAGCAGAACTGGATGAATCGGTCAATTATACGCCGGTACAGCGGATGCGCCACTCCGCGGCGCATGTTATGGCGGAGGCGGTACTGGAGATTTTCCCGGATGCCAAACTTGCCATCGGGCCAGCTATCGAGGATGGTTTCTATTATGATTTTGATCTGCCGCGCAACCTGACGCCCGAAGATCTGCCGGATATCGAACGGCGGATGCGGCGCATTATCGCGGGCAAGTATCCCTTTGTGCGCGACCGCTGGCCGCGCGAGCAGGCGTTGGAATACTTCCGCGCGCAGGGGCAGGACTACAAGGTTGAACTGATCGAAAACCTGCCCGATGCCGAGGTCGGCATCTACACGCAGGATACGTTTCTCGACCTGTGTCGCGGGCCGCATGTGCAGAATACGGGCCAGATCGGGCCGGTCAAACTGATGAAGATCGCGGGTGCCTACTGGCGCGGCGATGAACACCGTCCCATGTTGCAGCGCATCTATGGCACGGCCTGGTTCACGCAGGAGGAACTCGATCAATACCTGTGGCGACTGGAAGAGGCGCAGAAACGCGACCATCGCAAGCTGGGTCGCGAACTCAAGTTGTTCGTTCTCAGCGACGAGGTGCCAGCCGGGGTGCCGTTGTTCCTGCCCAATGGTGAGATGCTGCGCTACCTGATGGAGACGTATGTGCGCGAAACGCAGGAGAGATACGGCTACCAGCACGTATGGACATCACATCTCGGCAAGGTAAAGTTGTACAAAACGTCGAAGCACTGGTACAACTACCGCGAGAACATGTTCCCCATCATGCAGGGCGAGCAGGAAGCCTCGGAAGACGAGGCGTATGTCCTCAAACCGATGAACTGCCCGCACCATTTCACGCTCTACAAGTCGCAGATGCACAGCTATCGCGAACTGCCGGTGCGTTACGCCGAGTTTGCCACGCTCTATCGTTACGAGAAGGCGGGCACGTTGACGGGCCTGGCGCGCGTGCGCAGCCTGACGCAGGATGACGCACATGTCATGTTGCGCAAGGACCAGATTCAGGAGGAGTTCAACCGCGCCATCGACCTGACGCTGGAGGTCTTCAATACCTATGGACTGACGGACTACTGGATTTCACTCTCGCTGCGTGACCCCCACAAAAAAGAGGATTACGCGGGCAGCGACGAGGTCTGGGAGATGGCCGAGAGCGCGTTACGCGAAGCGGTCAACAACAAGGGCATCAAGTACCGCGAGATGATCGGCGAAGCGGCCTTCTACGGCCCCAAGACGGACTTCATGGTGAAGGATGCGCTGGGCCGCGACTGGCAGTGCTCGACGGTGCAGCTCGACTTTGTGCAGCCCATCAATTTTGAACTCGAGTACATCGGCGAGGACGGTCAGCCGCACCGCCCGGTCATCATTCACCGCGCCGTCACGGGTTCGACGGAGCGTTTCATGGCGATGTTGATCGAGCATTACGCGGGAGCTTTCCCGGTGTGGCTGGCACCCGTGCAAGCAATGGTGATCCCCATCGCCGACCGTCATAACGAGTACGCGCACAGCGTGCAGGTCGCGCTCAAAGCAGCCGGTGTGCGAGCCGACGTGGACACGCGCAGCGAACGTATGAACGCCAAAGTGCGCGACGCCCAGATGCAAAAGCTTCCGTACATGCTCGTCGTTGGTGACAGGGAAGCGGCGGACAACGCCGTCTCGGTGCGCCTGCGCACAAACGAAAACCTGGGCGCAACGCCGCTCGACGCCTTTATCGAGCGCATTACAAACATCGTGAAGTCGAAGAGTCGGGAGTTGTAATAGAAAGGCTGTCATCCTGAGCGCAGCGAAGGATCTCTCGTCGAGCTGCACACAGATACCCTTCGCTATGCTCAGGATGACATATACCGTTATTTCAGATATTGATACGCTGGCAGCGTCAGAAATTCGACGAACTGGTCGTTGGTGATGATCGAATCCAGGATTTCGGCGGCTGTTTTGAAGGGGCGTTGCTCGAACTGCGCATCACCGGTAGACGAGCGCAGCTTTGCCATTTCGTCTTGCAGGAGTGCGCGGAAGAGATCGGTTGTGACTTTGCGCCCGTCGTCGAGGATGCCATCAGGATGGCGAATCCACTCCCAGATTTGCGCGCGCGAAATTTCGACGGTGGCGGCATCTTCCATCAGGTTGTTGATGGGGACGCAGCCGGAGCCGCGCAGCCACGATTCGAGGTATTGCAGGCTGACGCTGATATTGGTGCGCAGACCGGACTCGGTAATCGTCCCTTCAGGAATCTTAAGCAGATCGGCAGCCGTGACATGCACGTCTTCGCGCTTACGATTGATCTGGTGAGGTCCTTTCATCACGGCGTCAAATTCTTCCATAGCAATCGCCACCAGCCCCGGATGCGCGACCCAGGTGCCATCATGCCCATCGGTAGCCTCGCGGCGCTTGTCGGCTCGCACCTTCGCCAGGGCTTCCTCGTTGGCCTGGGGGTCGTTTTTAATGGGAATCTGCGCTGCCATACCGCCCATAGCATGGGCGTTGCGCCTGTGGCAGGTTTTGATAGCGAGCAGCGAGTACGAACGCATGAAATGTGTGGTCATTGTGACCTGCGCGCGATCGGGCAGGATATAATCGGGTATATTGCGGAACTTCTTGAT
>DAHVFL010000110.1 GCA_027316975.1 Chloroflexota bacterium
TGCCAACACTCCACGCACCGGTAATCTTCACATCCGCGCTGAAATTACCGTTTGAGTCGCTACGCGCGCCTGGATTGCCCGGCGCTGTATTGCCATCCAGCAGGAAGGTGATGGCCGAATTACCTGAAAATTTCTGCCCGGTGATATGCAAAACGGTGCCGTTTGCGCCCACCAGCGAGTTGCCATTCTTGAAATTGCTGGTAATGGTAATAAGCGGCTGTGGACGATTGAAGAAATAGGCCGCTGCTCCGATGCCGCCCGCCGCTACTACCACGACTGTTACCACGACGATTATAATCGTCTTGACGCCCGAAGCGCCTGCCACTCTGGTCGCGCCTATCGCCGCGTGATGCCCATGCCCGGCATGTTGGGCATGGTGAGCATGATGCCCGGTGTGTGGATGCTGTTGCGGCGTTCCCTGCTGTGGCGGATAATACGTTGGCTGCTGTCCCGCTTGAGGATAGTGAGTAATGGGGCTTTGATAACCGGGTCCCTGCGCGAGATGGCCGGCGGGCGGGTTTGAATAGGGTGTGGGAGTTCCTGAAACACCCGGCACGCTGCCGATTTGCGGAGTGCCCTGCACGGCTGGCGCGCCGTACCCGTATGGTTGTCCGCCGCTCACCAGCGCGTCAGCCCCCAGTCCTGCGCCGTACTGCGGCGCCCACGGCGGTATAGCCCGGCGCTCATCTTCATTTTCGGTGGGCGGTGGCGGAAGGGGCGGAAGGGGTGGAGGGGGTGGCGTTGCGGGCGAACTGGTATGAGGAGACCATGCCTGCTGGTTGCCGGGTGTAATGTATGTTTCCGGTGTTGGGTATGCATACGGAGGGTGGGATGCTGGCACTGTGCCGCCATCTGGCGTCCAATATGGCTGCGGCGTATTACTTCTGGACGTGGCTCCATCAGTGGCCGTAGAGTCCTGCACGCTTCCGCATTTCCCACAAAAGCGCGAATTTTCGGGGAGGTCGGCTCCACAATAGCTACATTTTTGTGTCATTGGCTATCCTCGGCAGGCAAAAATTTCTGATAAACGTATGATATAGAACAAAGGAAATTGTTGAATACCATAGTCTATCCGCTAGCATAGTATACCATGACTGTCTCTAGTATTGAATAGGTGCGAGTTGTTTTTTGCGCGATGCGGCGACCAGGGCGGGGCAAGCTCCAGAAGCGCGAACGATAGGGGCGAGGTACCAGAGCGGGGGCAAGCCTGCGCTTTCACTGGTAGGTTTTTTAGGATAGGGCCAGCGAGTGGGAGCTGTCATCCTGAGCGCAGCGAAGGATCTGCGTGCTGCCGGCGAGAGATCCTTCGCTGCGCTCAGGATGACAGGCGAGATCGGCGCGTTTCAAAAAAACCTCCCGGTGAAAGGCCCCCGCCCGGGCCAGTGATGTTATCCCAGCTCTGTGTAGACTACTAAACGCAGCGTTGTCTGGTGCTGGTTGGGAATCCAGTCTCCCGCGCAGGTGATGAGGTTGAGGAAGGCGCTTGACCGGTTGCCGAAGATATCCTGGAGCGGCGCGTTTTGCGGCATGTAATATGCGATACGTGTTACATGAAAGCGAAGTTGTTTGCCATCTTTTTTTGTCACAAAGACCGCGTCGCCCACGCGGATAGTGCGCAGGTTCCAGAACACCGCGGGATATCCTCCCGGCCGGTCGAGGTGTCCATCGATAACGGCGCTGCCCCGCTCGCCTGGACGCGGACCCTCACTATACCACCCGGAATCTACCCAGGGATTTTGGGCGGGCGTTGCCATGTCGCCATTGGGGAGTATTCCCACCTGCTCAATCAAGGCGTTTATCCCGATGGCGGGAACGCTCAAACGCACTGGTAGCGTGGCGTCTGCTGACGCCGGTGTGCTTTTCACGGTTGATGAGTTGGCGACACCCGCGTTTACTCGCTCAGGCGGCTCTAGTATTGATGCCTCGCGAGCGGTGGATATGGAGCCACATGCTGCCAGAAAAAGCACTACTGCGCTGATGAGAACAGCGCAGGTATTTCGTATGTGACGCATACTGGAAGTACCCATACTACCCTGAAATTATCGCTTTACGCCGGAAGATAATGCCGGCACCGATGAACAACGAGGCTACGATGGAGAGCAACCAGAGTGCAAGCCCCTGTGATTGCACGGTGTCGATGCTCGGAAGCGGGCGCGGATCGCTGCCGGTAGATGGAACGCCTGGCACCCCGTTGACCTGAGAAGGAACGAGTTCTATCTTAGGCGAACCGTTCGCCATGCCAACCGCAAAAATACTGGTGACGGTGTTCTTTGCCAGCGTGATGGCGAGGGGAAGGTTGGTATTTGTGCCGGACGCTACAAACGAGAAAGTATATGACCCGGCGGCTAGCGACGTATAGTTACTGGCCTGCTGGTAGTTGATCTGGTTGAGGATAGTATTGCCATTGGCGGAAACATTGAATGAACCTGCATCAGGCGAAAGATTGTATATGCGCGTCTTGGCCTGACCGGCAACAAGAATGTTATTATCGAAGAATACTTCGATGGAGAGGCCGGTGGCCTGCGAGCCGATGGCCGCCGCGGTATACACAAATCCTGGCTGAACGGCCAGCGTTTGTGTGATCACCGATGCGCCGATGCCTTTGCCGACCAGGGCGATCTGCACCTTGTGCGGGCCTGCTGGCAGAGGAACGTAATCCGTCACCGAGCCAAAGGCAAAACTGCTGAGTAACAAATTGCCATCAACGAATACATCCGCCGTCCCGACTGCAGGTGAAGCGTGAATGACGCGGATATAAGCAGGTGTGGCAGCCGAAGCCCGCCCTGCCTGCGTACCCAGGAGAACCAGGAGCGCCAGCCCTCCAATTACCAGCGAAATGCGGCTTACCAGCATGAAAATATGTTTTGAGCGCATAATAACCATCCCTTTTTTGGGATACGTGATGAATTAACACATAGATATGTTTTGAGGTTCCTGTTATGTAACGTTGCTACAATCATTATGTAACATGTTTTGCGATTGAGTATGTATCAGCTTACTCTACTTCGCACGTATGCATATCCGGTGTAGATCAAGGGTTGGTAGGGTCTGCGCTCCACGGGCCATATTCGCCCAGGGCATTTCCCTGCGAATCGACGACTTTGAAGGAGCCTACTAACTCACCGCCTACTTTGATTTTGCCATCCCTGCACATCAATACGCCTGCGGAGATCTTGACCGAGAAAGTTATAGTTCCATCGGCGGATACTGTTCCTGTGAAATTTCCAACCTGGTAAAGCCCGCTAAAACTACCAGTTATGATGCCCTGATTTTGCTTAATGTTGGACAGGTACAGATTCGTGGCTGTCCCGGCCACTCCGCTATCGCTTATTGTGCCTGCGTAATTCTGAGCAAGTTGCGGGATGTTAGAAATGGGCGATGGAGTAGTTGAAGGAGAAGGCGATGCTGTCACTTTCTGCGTACTGGTTTGAGTCGCCTGGGAAACAGAACGTATGGAGGCTTGATGTGTAGCGATGAGAAAAATCCCGAGCGAACCCAATCCTAAAACGAGTAGCAACAAGGCTGCAAGGGAAATTGCCCGTACTTTCTTGTTGGTGAACGGGGATTTTCTTGTTGGCCCTGTGAGCAAAAGAGGAGTTCTATTGCTCGTCTCGCTATCAAAAGTGGCCGGGAGTGGAGTTTCCAGCAAGGGAGCTTGTGTGACACGGTCTGGTAGTTCGAATGTATCGCTATGCAGCGCCTCCCAGAATGCTGCAACGCTGGCGAAGCGATGTTGATTGTAAATGGAAAGGGCGCATTGAATGGCATCGTTTGCCGCCCGCGGAATATCTGGGACAAAGGCGCTCACCGGCTTGAGCGGGTCCACGCCATTTTCCGCCGTGATGCGCGCGATGGCGTCAGGAGGAGTTATACCGGTCAATAACGTGTACAGTGTGGCCCCAAGTCCATACACATCGGTGCGCAGATTCGTCCTGCTGCCGGGGCTGTACTGCTCTATCGGCGCATAGCCGGGAGAGCCATGACGAAATACGGTAGTAGTGGCATCCGAAATGAACTCTTTAGCCGTGCCGAAATCGACCAGCACGGCTTCGTCTCCATCCATCGGCACGATGATATTGTCGGGCTTGATGTCTCTATGCACGATAGGCGGCACTTGCTGGTGCAAATAGCTAAGAGCGTCCGCGATGGGGTTCATAATAGCGAGAGCAAGTTTCAGAGGAAAACGCTTGTCGGGCTGCTTCTCGCGTAAATCTTCAAGATTCTTGCCCTTGATATATTCCATGAGCAAGTATACGCGCTTGAGTTTCTCATATTCAAAGACGTGATAGACACGGGGCAGCGCCGGGTGATCGAGCCGTTTCAGAATCTCACACTCGAAAAACAGTCGCTCAAGGTCGTGTCCGCTCGGCTCGACTAGCTCTTTCAGCGCAAACTCATGTTCCTGGGTATGCCGGTCATTTACCAGGTAGACCGCGCCAAAACCGCCTTTGCCGAGAAGCCCCTTTATACGGTAGCGGTCTCCAGACGCGTCCTGTACGGTCGCTCCAACGGGAAGCGTAATTAGTTCAAGTGACATAAGGTACCTTCTGACTTCTCAACTTATGTCAATTATGCCGAAAGCCCGGTGCATTTGTCTATATATATTGAAGAATGTTTACAAAAGTACTATGATCTCAATCCGAGGAAAACGATTAAATAGAAATATCTCGTCAATATATCGAAAGCACTGTACAGTTTCTTATGCATATGAAGGAAACTCAATTTCTCCTAAATTCAGTAGCGACACCCCTTGCGGGTGTCCCGTGACCTTTGCGTTCGTCTTCTGAGGGTCAGTTGAACAACTTCGAGAATCATGTATTCTTGCGGGTGTCCCGTGACCTTTTCGTTCGTCTTCTGAGGGTCAGTTGAACAACTTCGATAATCGTGTATTCTTGCGGGTGTCCCGTGTCCTTTTCGTTCGTCTTCTGCGCGCAACTGCACCGGACACCCGCAAGGGGTGTCGCTACTAATATGGTATACTGACGCAGTTTGCTTTTCAGGCCAATTCGACTAGAAACAGGAGCGAGTACAGTGACAAACGATAACGGTTCAGTAAAGCCTCGTGCCACTTCCAGCCAGTCTTCCCGGCGCCAGTCCCTCGATCCAGCCGTGTTACAATCGCTCGAGTGGCGTTGTATCGGGCCTTTTCGCGGCGGGCGCGTGGTGGCTGTGGCGGGTGATCCGCTTCATGCGCAGGTCTTCTATTTTGGTTCGACGGGCGGCGGCATCTGGAAAACGACCGATGGCGGCATTCTCTGGGAGAACGTGTCCGATGGCTATTTCAAACGCGCCTCTGTTGGCGCGCTGGCCGTCGCGGCCTCCGACCCCAATGTGATCTACGCTGGCATGGGTGAATCAACCATCCGCGGCAACGTCTCGCATGGCGACGGCGTCTATCGCTCGACCGATGGCGGCAAAAGCTGGACGCACCTCGGCCTGGCCGACACGCGCAACATCGCCAAAGTGCGCATTCACCCGCGCAATCCCGACGTGGTCTATGTGGCCGCGCTGGGACACGCGTTCGGGCCAAACGCGGAACGCGGCGTTTTTCGCACCTCGAATGGCGGCAAAAGCTGGGAGCGCATCCTGTTTCGCAGCGAAAAAACTGGAGCTATCGACCTCTCGATGGACCCCAACAATCCTCGCATACTCTACGCGGCCTTCTGGGAGGCGTACCGCGCGCCTTACGCGCTGGTGAGCGGCGGCGCGGAATGTGGTCTGTTCAAATCGACGGATGGCGGCGATACGTGGAAAGAGATTACGCGCAACGATGGGCTGCCCAGAGGAATGCTGGGCAAAATCGGCGTGGTCGTCTCGCCCGCTCAACCCGAGCGCGTGTGGGCTATCGTCGATGCTGAGGACGGGGCCATCTTCCGCTCGGACGATGGCGGCGAACACTGGGAACGCCTGTGTGAAGACCGCAACATTCGCGCCCGGCCCTGGTACTATATGCACATTATCGCCGACCCGCATGATGCCGGGACGATCTGGGCTTTGAATGTGTCGGCCTGGAAATCCATCGATGGCGGGCGCACGTTTAGTGAGGCGCAGATACCACATGGCGACCACCACGAGCTGTGGATCGATCCGCTCAACCCGCAGCGTATGATCGAGGGCAACTACGGCGGCGCGTGTGTCTCCTTCAACGGCGGCGCAAGCTGGTCAAGCATCTATAACCAGCCGACAGCAGAATTCTACCATGTAACCACCGATACTCAGTTTCCTTATAAAGTCTACGGGGCGCAGCAGGACAATTCTACCATCTGCGTACCGGGTCGCTCGCACGTCGCTGGCATCTCCAACGCGGAAACCTTCGGGGTCGGCGGGGGCGAAAGCGGGTATATCGCCGTGCGTCCTGATGACCCCAATATCGTCTACGCGGGCAACTACGGCGGCTATTTGAGCCGCTACGACCATCGCACGCACTACGAACGCGATATCTCCGTCTGGCCCGAAGCATCCACTGGTTGGGGGGCGAAAGACACGAAATATCGCTTTCAGTGGACATCGCCCACTCTGCTTTCGCCACACGACCCCCATGTGCTGTATACCACCGGCAACCACGTTTTCCGCTCGACCGACGAGGGCAGCAGTTGGGAGATGATTAGCCCCGACCTGACGCGCAACGATGTCACGAAGCAGGAAGCGTCCGGCGGCCCCCCAACGAAGGATAATACGGGCGCGGAGTATTACTGCACCATCTTCGCCTTTGCCGAATCGCCCATCACGCGCGGCCTCTTCTGGGCTGGCTCCGATGATGGCCTGGCGCATATCTCGCGCGATGGCGGGCAATCATGGCAAAACGTCACGCCGCCTGACTTGCCGGAGTGGGCGCTCATCAGCATGATCGAACCTTCGCCGCACGATCCCGCCGTTGCGTATCTAGCGGCCACGCGCTACAAGTGGGACGACTTCCAACCGTACCTTTATAAAACTCGCGATTACGGCGCGACCTGGACGAAAATCACTGACGGTATCGCTGAAAACGACTTCACGCGCGTCATGCGCGAAGACCCTGCCCGGCGCGGCCTGCTCTACGCCGGAACCGAGACGGGTTTGCATGTCTCGTTCGATGATGGCGCGACCTGGCAACCGCTCCAGTTGAACCTGCCCATTGTGCCGATTCACGACCTGGTGGTGAAGGATAGCGATCTGGTAGTGGCGACGCATGGCCGGTCGTTCTGGATTCTGGATGACATTACCCCGCTGCGAACTGCTACCCTGGAGATACAGCGCCTGCCGCTCTTTCTCTTCAAGCCGCGCCCAACGACGCGCTTCATGGTCAGTTACGGCTATTCGCGTGCCGCGAAGTCCGGCAATTTCTTCCGCGATACCGACAATTCGCAGATCGTTTCGCGGCGCGAGCAGCGCCCCGGCAACATCACGGTGGAACGCCCCCTGAATGCCGGGCAGAATCCGCCGGGAGGCGTGATCGTCTACTACACGCTCGCCAGCAAGCCGGAAGGCGAGGTCAAGCTCACCTTCCTTGATAGTCAGGGCAACAAAATTAAGAGCTACACCAGCGAGACCGAACGCAAACCGGCGGCTGACCCGACAGATGAAGAGGAAGAGCAGGAGAAGAACGAGCCTGACGCGCCTAAAGAGGCGGGGCTAAATCGTTTCGTCTGGAATATGCGTTATCCAGACCCCGGCAAGGTCGATGGCTATGTATCATCCGATGGCGCGATGTCTGGCCCCGTCGTCGCTCCCGGCACCTACCAGGCGCGGCTGACCGTAGGCGATCAATCGCTGGTTGAAAGCTTTGAGGTGCGCAAAGACCCGCGAGTGAGCGCGACCCAGGAAGACCTGGAGGCCCAACTGGCCCTGCATCTCAAGGTGCGCGACAAGCTTTCGGAGACACACGACGCCATCAACACGCTCAGGAATGTGCGCAAGCAAATAGAAGACTGGCAGAAACGCACCTCGGACCAGCCCGTCAACGAGGCATTGACGCGCCTCGGTACGTCCGCCAGAGAGAAGTTGAAAGCCATCGAGGATGAGCTTATCCAATCCAAGGCCAAAACCCGCCAGGATACCCTCAACCACCCGGCGAAGCTCAATGGCAAACTGGCCTACATCGCCGGGATCATCGCCAGCGCGCCCGCAGCTCCCACCACGCAAGCCTACGCCGTCTACGACGACGTTTCCCAGCGCATCGATGCCCAGTTGCGCCGACTACAGGAAGCGCTGGACACCGACGTGGCCGCGTTCAATTCGCTGCTACGCGAGTACAGCGTGCCGGGGGTGATACCGAGCGCGAAGATGAACAGCAAGAACGGGAAGTGATGAATTACAACCTTGTGATAAGCCAGTAGTTTGTGATGATGCGCGAGAGATCCTTCGCTGCGCTCAGGATGACAAACCCCTTGCCTGTCATCCTGAGCGCAGCGAAGGATCTCTCGTGGACTTTCGGGTAATCACAGCAAAAATTTTTCTTGAATAATCCCTTCGACTGTGATATAATCCTATGCTAGCGATGCTAGCGGAAAACTTTATCCGCGCATGGAACAAAGATTAAATACACACGCTCTTTGATCGGCGAAAACCCTGGTGTACCTCAAACTGTTTGGAGCTACTGTGGTTGGGGTTACGTGAAGAACGCGGCGCATCTTGATGCTACACTTCACCCATAGCTAAGGGAACCCATTTGTCGATGTGAAAAGGGCGGAGGATCAAAAGGGAGGATCCAGTTTTTGGCAAACGTTATCTCAATGAAACAGCTTCTCGAAGCGGGTGTTCACTTCGGGCATCAGACCCGTCGCTGGAACCCCAAAATGCAGCCGTTCATCTTTATGGACCGCAACGGCATCCACATCATTGACCTGCAACAGACGGTTTCTCGCCTGAACGACGCCTACAAGTTCGTCGAACAACTCGCGGCTCGTGGTGAGACCATCCTGTTCGTGGGCACCAAGAAACAGGCCCAGGAAGCCGTTGCTGAAGAGGCCAAACGCTGCGGCATGTTCTATGTCAACCAGCGCTGGCTCGGCGGTATGCTTACCAATTTCCAGACCATCCAGTTGCGTATTCGCTACCTGCGCGAGCTGGAAGCGCGTCGCGATCGCGGCGATTTTGAGCGCCTGCCCAAAAAAGAGGTGCAGCGCTTGCAGGATGATATGGCGCGCCTGGAGCGCATCCTCGGCGGCATCAAAGACATGCGCCGCCTGCCATCGGCCATCTTTATCGTTGACACTCGCAAAGAGCGCACCGCCGTTTTAGAGGCGCGCCGCCTCGATATTCCTATCGTTGCGCTGGCCGATACCAACTGCGACCCCGACGAGATGGACTTCCCCATTCCTGCCAACGATGACGCTATTCGCGCCGTGCGCCTGCTGTGCGCCAGGATTGCGGATGCGGTCGTTGAAGGACGCCGCGAACTGGACGCCCGGCAGAAGGATAACGAACCGACCGATGCTGAAATCGCTGCCGGACCAGAGGCTGTTGCGCCTTCAGAGCAGCCGGTAGAGATCGCTTACTCGACCGATGCGGATGTCGCGACCAGTAATCACGTTGAAACGCCAGCAGAGGCGACTGAGCCTGAGCTGGTGGCAGAAGAGGCATTGTAGGGGTGGCGAATTGCCCCCCTCCCGATTTGTTGGGGCAAGAAACAACTGAGAAGGCGGGAGAGAGGGAAGAAATTTCCATCTCCCGCTTCAATTTGTACGCAAAACAGGCAACGGCAATTTGTCAAGCACTCAGGTGTATAAAAAGATGGTCAAAGGCGTTTGTGCTTTCCCTTCCAACCTGAGTATCATCATAAATGAGATTGAGGAGTAAGCAGATCATGGATTATTCTGCCGCAGATGTTAAGAAGTTGCGCGAAGAGACGGGCGCGGGCTTTGCCGATTGCAAAGCCGCGTTGACCGGGGCCAACAGCTGGGGTGAAGCGGTCAAGTACCTCGAAGCTCGGAGCGGACACAAAGCCGCGAAAATGATGGCAGCGGATCGCGAAACCAAAGAAGGTGGCGTCTTTTCCTACGTGCATCATAACCACAGGGTGGGCGTGTTGATAGAACTCAACTGTACCACCGACTTTGTGGCGCGCAGCGAGTCCTTCCGTCATCTTGCCAACGACCTGGCATTGCAAATCGCGGGTGTCGCGCCCAAATACGTGAACTTCGAGGATGTGCCTGCTGAAGTTGTCGAAGCGGCCCGCACAGCCATTCTGGAAGATCCCTCGATGGCGCGGATTCCGGCGGAGAGACGTGATGAAGTCGTCAGCGGCAAACTCAAGAAGGAATTGGGCGGGCAGGTTTTGATGATGCAGCCCTGGGTCAAGGATGAAGCAGTGATTGTCGGCAACCTCGTGAAAAAGGTGATCGCCGATACCGGTGAAAATATTGTGCTGAGGCGCTTCAGCCGTTTCGCGCTGGGCGAGTAATGCACATTGGGGCGGGGACAGCCACAATGGTTGTCTCCACCTTTTCGCATGGGAGAATTCCTACACATGTCGCAAGAGACTTCATCCACGTCGAACCTGGTGTATTCGCGCATCCTGTTGAAGTTGAGTGGTGAGGCGTTGTGTACGCGCAAGGGCTTCGGCATCGATGCCGAAACGGTGCGCGGCATCGCCGGTGAGATCAAACGGGTCCATGATCTGGGCGTCGAAATCGCCATCGTCATCGGTGGCGGCAATATCTGGCGCGGCGCTGATGCCGCCGCTACGGGCATTGACCGCGCTACCGCCGATTATATGGGTATGCTGGCAACCGTCATGAATGCCCTGGCGATGCAGGATGCCATGGAGAAACTGGAAATGGTGACACGGGTGCAGACCGCGATCGAGATGCCCCCCGTCGCCGAGCCGTTCATTCGCCGCCGCGCGGTGCGTCACCTGGAGAAGGGCCGCATCGTCATACTGGCTGCGGGCAGCGGCAACCCATTTTTCACAACCGACACGGCAGCCGCCCTGCGCGCGGTTGAACTCAATGCTCAAGTGTTGCTGAAAGCAACCAAAGTGGATGGTGTCTACGACGATGATCCCATGCGTAATGCGAAGGCCCGGAAGTTCGAGGAATTGAGCTACATGCGCGCTCTTACGATGGAACTGAAAGTCATGGATAGCACCGCGCTTTCCCTGTGCAAGGACAACCTCCTGCCCATTGTGGTGTTCAACCTCAATGAAACAGGCGCGTTGGAAGCCATTATGCGCGGCCAGAAGCGCGGCACGCTGGTGCATGATATGGAAGAACCCGAATGGAGCGTCAGCCGTTAAATCCGTAGAGAGCTGTTGATATGGTACACTCTCCAATGGAAAGACAGGGCGCGCGGCGTTGCGCTAACGCTAAAACGAAGGGAGCATTGCTATGGTAGACGATTTATTCGAGGATGCAGAGCGACGTATGCAGAAGGCGGTCGAGGCTCTTAAACAAGATATCACCTCGATTCGCACTGGTCGAGCCAGTTCAGCATTGATCGAGCGTATAACGGTTGATTATTATGGCACACCGACGCCCATTAACCAGGTTGCCTCCATTTCTATCCCGGAGGCGCGCCTG